>DATANL010000025.1:0-11004 GCA_036266295.1 Pyrinomonadaceae bacterium
GGATTGGCGAGGATGGTGATGAAGAGCAATTGGTTCCGTTGCTGTCGGATCGGCAATGGTGGGTGCGATACCGGGCAGCTCAGGCACTCACAAATCTGCCGTCGATGCGGGAATCGAAACTGGCGATTATCCAGGCAGCGCAGACGAACCCATTCGCGCGCGACATCCTCGCTCACGTGATGGCCGAGGTCCAGTTCCAATGACGCTCGTCAATTTCATCCTCGGAATAGAGTATGTCTTCCTGCTCTATTTTCTGGCCTTGCACGGAGGCTATTTTGCGCTCGACATTATTGCCCTGCTCACTCTGCCGCGTTACATGCAGTCCCGCGTGATAGGCGATCTGCCTCACAGTTGTTCGGCATTCGATCTACCGATCAGCGTGGTCGCCGCCGCTTACAATGAAGAAGCCATCATCGTCAGCACCGTGCGATCACTGCTACAACTGAATTATTCCGAGTTCGAACTCGTGATCGTCAACGACGGTTCGAAAGACGAAACTCTGGAAGTACTCCAGCAGGAATTCAGGCTCGTACATTTTCCCGAAGCGTATCGTGCCAGATTGCCATGCGCGCGTGTGCGCGGTATCTATCTCTCAACCGTTTATCCGAATCTGCGGGTCATCGACAAAGACAATGGCGGACGGTCCGATTCGCTGAACGCCGGCATCAACGCGGCCCGCTATCCCCTGCTCTGCATCATTGATGCCGACTCGGTGCTGCAGCGTGACAGTCTGCAAAGGGCGGTGCAGCCCTTCCTCGAAGACCCGCGCACAATTGCATGCGGCGGCACGATCCGCATTGCCAATGGTTGTCAGGTGCGCAGCGGATTTATGGAACGTGCGGGTTTGTCGACAAACTTCCTTGCGTTGTTTCAAACAGTCGAATACTTGCGCGCTTTTCTTTTTGGACGGATTGGCTGGTCGCCGCTGAACGGACTCTTACTCATCTCCGGCGCCTTCGGAGTATTTCACAAGGAGTCGGTCGTCAGCGTGGGAGGCTATAACATACATACCATCGGCGAAGACATGGACCTGACGATGCGTCTTCACCGGCAAGCGATAGCGCGAGGAGTGCCGTATCGAATCTCGTTCGTCCCCGATCCCGTGCTCTGGACTGAAGCGCCCGAAAGTCTCAAGGTCCTCCACAGCCAGCGGGTCCGTTGGCAATACGGCCTGGGAGAATGTATCTCGCTCAATCGCGATCTGTTTTTTAAGCGCGGCAGCGGATTCGCTGGCTGGGTCGCGATGCCTTTCAATCTGGTTCTCGAGTGGCTGGGTCCTTTTATCGAAGTCGGCGGCTACGTTTTTATGGTCGTCACATACCTGCTGGGCCTTCTATCATTCCGGTCTTTCGCGGTGTTCCTTTTTTTTGCTATCGGGCTCGGCATGTTGCTCTCGGTGTGCGCGCTGTTGCTTGAAGAGATGTCGTTTCACACCTACCCGAAGATGCGGCATATCGTCCTGCTGTTTATTGCCGCGCTCGCCGAAAACCTTGGCTATCGACAGCTCAATTCCATCTGGCGCCTCGAAGGATTGGTCCGCTGGCTGCTGGGCCGCAAGCCGGGATGGGGGCAGATGACGCGCACCGCTGCCTGGCAGACAGAGGAATTGGTAAGCGACGACGTCGCGAAGCTTTAGCATGAGAACCACGCTGCACAAAAAGGCGGGGATTGGGTTTCTGGTCGCCGGTCTTATTCTCATCACGGTCCTGGCGATTCAGTTCCGCTACATCACCGGCCTGTTGACGAACGTTGCCGACGTCGATCGAACGCACGAAATTAAGATGCGCTTCGACAAATTGTTTTCGCTGGTGAAGGACATTGAACGAGGTAATCGCGGCTATGTGATCAGCGGGCAGGACGACTACCTCGTCGCGTACGAAGCCGCGGTCGCGCAGATTCCGAAAGAGTTTGCGGCCCTGCGGAGGCTGATTACCGATCCCGATCAGCAGAGTCGCTTGAAAGCCATGGAGCCGCTGGTCGAACAGGAACTGACTTTCAGTAAAGAGACGATCCGGCTGAGAAAGGAAAAAGGACTTTCCGCTGCTGTCGAGATGTTTGAGACCGGAACGGGCAAACAGATCGTCCGCCAGGTCCAACTGCTCTCAACTGAATTGGATCGGCGAGAGTTGGAAATTTTGTCGCAGCGCCTGGCAAAGGAACGAGGGCAAGCTAAGTGGGCGTTGATTTCTTCCGCCCTGGGAATCGTCTTGAATTTGATCATCCTTGGGTTTCTGTTCTATTTGATTCGCAGCGAGACCAAACGTCGCGATAAAGCTGAGAAAGCCCTCCTGGAATCGGAGCAGCGGCGGAAGTATTTCGTAGAACACGCGCGCGACATCATTTACCGAACCGACGTCCATGGAGTTTTCGTTTCAGTCAGCCCGATAGTCGAAACAATTCTTGGCTACACACCGCAAGAGCTAATCGGGCGTATTTACATCGATGTGGTCGTCCCGGCGTGGCGCGAGCGAGTGAGACACTTCTACCAGACTCAACTGAGGGATAAGACACTAAACAATTATTACGTCTTTCCGGTCAGCCGCAAGGACGGTTCGGAAGTCTGGTTAGGTCAGAATGTGCTGCTGATGTTGCACGAGGACCAGGTTACCGGGATGCAAGTGGTCGCGCGCGACATCACGCAGCGGATTCATCTGGAACAAGAACTGGCGCAAGCGCGTGATGCAGCGCTTGAGACGGCGCGATTAAAATCGGAATTCCTCGCCAACATGAGTCACGAAATACGCACACCGATGAACGGCATCATCGGGATGAGCAGTCTATTGACCGAGACCGCGCTGGATCGCGATCAGCGTCACTTTGTTAACGGCATTCGGGAAAGCGCTGATGCCTTGTTAGGCATCATCAACGATCTCCTCGACTTCTCGAAGATTGAAGCCGGCAAACTGCAAATGGAAGCGAGGGATTTCGACCTGCGCAACGTTATCGAAGGCACGGTTAGTACCTTTATCGAAGCCGCCGAAAAGAAGAATCTCGAACTCACATCGATGATCGACGCCGCGGTCCCGACGCTGCTGACTGCGGATGCAAACCGGCTGCGCCAGGTGCTAATCAATCTGATCGGCAACGCGATCAAATTCACAAAAGCAGGTGAGGTCGCGTTGAGCGTGAGCTGCGTCGAGCAGAATGCCAATGACGCGGTGCTGCGCTTTGCGATTCGCGACACCGGAATCGGCATTTCCGAGGAAGCACAGGGCCGGCTGTTCAGCGCGTTCGTTCAGGCGGACGGCTCGACCGCACGTCGCTTTGGCGGCACGGGCCTCGGCCTGGCGATCTCGAAACAGTTGATCGAAGCGATGGGAGGTGAAATTGGAATTGAAAGCGAAGTGGGCCACGGCTCGACTTTTTGGTTTACCTTTCCGGCGCGAAAGCAAGACGCGGTGGCGACCTCTGAATCGTTAGCTCGCGCCAACTGGCGCGGACTGCGCGCATTGGTCGTTGACGACCAGGCGACCAACCGGGAAGTGATCGTCAAACAACTACTCGCCTGGGAGATTAACGCCCGGGAAGCAGATACGTTTGACGCCGCTTTGGAAATCCTGCGCGCGGCCGTCGCTGATGCAAAGCCTTTCGATCTGGCCCTCATTGATGGCGAGATGTATGGCCGCAATGGAATGGAATTGGGACGAATGATTCGAAGCGATCCAACAACTGCTAACGTGCGGCTCGTATTGCTTTCAACATTCGGACAGCGCCCATCGGACGAAGCGTTGAAGGAAGCGGGCTTTAGCACCTTTCTGATTAAACCCGTCCGTGGCTCACAACTCTACGATTGTTTGATGACGATGATGAGCGATCAATTCCCTGCCACTCAGCATTCGATGGGCGAGTTAATCGGAAGCGAGGGCCAACCCAGCGCGGGTGAAGAGGCGTTTACCCGTAACGGCGCCAGACTGTTACTCGTCGAAGACAATCCCATCAATCAGGAAGTCGCCCGCTATCGAATCGAAAAGCTTGGACACTCGGTCGACGTTGCCAACAACGGCATCGAAGCGCTCGAGCTGTTGGAGAAAAACGAATACGCGCTCGTGCTGATGGACTGTCAGATGCCCGAGATGGATGGCTTTGAAACGACCGCGCGCATTCGCCGGCGAGCCGATGACAAGGCCCGGCTGCCAATTATTGCCGTCACCGCCAGCGTCGCCGATGGTGAAATGGAGAAGTGCCTGCAAGCCGGAATGGATGATTACCTGAGGAAGCCCTTTCGCAAGGAAGACCTGGCCGCGAAGATTCAAAGATGGCTGTCAGGAACGGCTCGCGCGACCGACAATCACAATCTTCCTGGCGGCGATGCCTTTACGCACCACACTTCAGAGTTGGCCCAGGGTTTAAGTCAGCTCGAGGATGATTACGGCAAAGAGATGGCGCTGAAGATTGTCGAGATGTTTCTTCCGGACGCGGAAGCGCGAATCGAAAGAATCGCTCGAGCCGTCGAGCAGCAGGACTTCAAAGAACTTGAAGAAGCGTCGCACGCTTTGAAGAGTGGCGCCGCGAATGTGGGCGCGAACCAAATCTCGCAACTTTGTGAAGAACTCGAGGCGTGTGGCGAGGCCCGGGCCATGCGAAATGCTCAACAACTATTAGCCAACCTTCGCGAGTCGTGGGTCACGGTTAGAACTGAAATAGCTGCCTACCGCCAGTGATTGCATGACGGCTGATGTCATGCGTCACCTTTGCTTGCCAGCAGTTCGAGAAGTTGATCGATTAAGGCAGTCTGCGCCTGAAGGATTTTCTTCTTCGCTATTTCCACGGGAAACCATTCCGCGCGATCGACTTCGGGAAATTCCTCCATGCGACGCGATTTTGGCGGCCATTCACAAAGAAACGTGTTGCTCTTCAAGTTGGCCGGATCGAAGTCGCCTTCGACGGCCCAGGCGTAGACGGTCTTCGCATTCTTCTGTTTGATAGGTTTGAGTTCAAGGTAATCACCGTGCGGCGGAGGCGATCCCAACTCTTCGTCGAATTCACGCTTTGCGGCCGCGAGCGGCTTCTCGTCTTCGAATTCTCCTTTCGGAATCGTCCAGACGCCTTCGTCTTTCTTCCGCCAGAATGGACCACCTGGGTGGACCAGAAGCACTTCGACGCCCGCTCGCGAGTTGCGATAGAGCAATAGTCCGGCGCTTTTCTTAGGCATGCTGTTGGACCAAACCGGGCACGAATGAACTCCAGATCCGTCGGGCGGAGCGAACGATTAGCCCCGCCCCCACCACCTTCAGCTCGGCGATTTTAAGGCGGCGATCTTTTCTTTTCAAAGCAGCGGCTACTGATCATCGGCGCGAAAGCTGCGACAGAGTATCTGCATGGCATCACCTTTGCCATATCACCTGCCCGTGCAAGATTTCGTCTGATTAGCGAACAGTAGCGCCAGCATTCAGCATTGATATCGTCAATTCAACTGGAGGGTCATCAAGATGGCAACCAAGAAAAAATCAAGCAAGTCTCAAAAACGCGGCACGAAGAGTTCGTCTAAGCGCAGCAACTCAACCAACACAAAGACAGCCTCGAAAAAAACTGCGAAGAAAGCTGCCAGGAAAAATGTTAAGAAGGTCGTGAAGGCGGCGAAAAACCCACGAACCACTTTGAAGAAAGTGAAAAAAGTGGTGAAGCGGGTCGCGCAGGGCGTGGCGTTGGGCGCGGCAGCAGGCGCGCTGGAAGGCGCAGTCGAAGAGATTCGGGGAGTCTCAAACGATTGATGCGGCCCGAAGTTGGCGCGTTCTAGCTCTGTGTGACTGGCGCTCCGCTAAAAAGCATTCGACGCTAACATGCGCAAGCCGTCATAGCCTTGCCGAACTCTAATTTCGACTGCGGCCGCTGATAAGCCGATAAAGAACCAGCAGGATGATCGCCCCGACCACGGCCAGCACGAGACTCATTAAAAAGCCGGGATGGGTCAGGTCCCGGGCGTCACCGTACGCGCGACCATAGCCGAACAGTGCTCGACCAATAAAGCCGCCGATGAGAGAACCGGCAATGCCGATGAGCATTGTAATTATGCACCCGCCCGGATCCTTGCCCGGCATAATCGCTTTTGCGATTAGTCCTACGACCAAGCCAAAGACGATCCATCCAATTATCGCGAACATCTTTTGATCTCCTTTGTGAGTGCTACCGCTGCGTATTACCCATGTCCATGAATCAAGCGGCGCAGGCGGTCAGCGAACAACACGTCGATCTTTCCCGTTTCGATGACTGCCGTTACCTCGCCTTCGCCGAAATGTGGATGCATCATGGTTTGGCCACGGCGATAGGTGAGCGCGCGATCATAGGGGGCGCCCGTTTTCGCCGAAGGTGCGCGCTGCGTCCCACCTTTGTAAGGAACCCGCGAGTTGCAAACCGGGCAACTCACACGCGTAATCTTGCCGGTCTTGCTAATTGAAGCGACGATGTGCCCGCGCTCTTCATTACACGTAGCGCATTTCTGATCGACTCGATCTCCGACTTTTAAGACGCGTTGCTCTTCCATAGTTTTGCTCCTCAATTGCTGCCAGTGTCAGGTTCAGGTTTTTCGCGCCGAGGTCGAACTGAACGGCCCGTGTCTCTCTATCATAACGTCTCGTCGGGATAAGTAACGCGCTTCGAAGTCGTAATGCCGGTGGTGAATGTTCAGCATAATTGGAGCGGGCGACGAGGCTCGAACTCGCAACTTTCAGCTTGGGAAGCTGACACTCTACCATTGAGTTACGCCCGCTCGTCAGAATCATTTAGGAAAAGCGAGCGTTTGTCAAAACAGTAGGCATTTAGCGCGCGACGAAAACGATATGATTGATTGCCGAGACTTTTTTGCGCTGGTCGAACACTGCCAGGGGCTGCTCACCGTCACGGCGCCTCTGCCGGGCGCGATCAATCTGCCGCCAGACCAACATAACGCAACTTCCCTGACCCTTCTGCGAAGTACGCGCATTTCGTCGAGACAGAGTAAGACGGTTGGCGTCATCCCTGCCGATATGAGGCTGGTCTTGTTTTCCCAACCAGGCCTTTTCACCCAGCACGGCAAGTTCAAAATGAAACGATCTTTCTGACTCTGAGCATGTTAAAATGCGCTCCAAACTTTTTGCCTGCGGATTGCCCGTGATTTGCAAAAACTCCATCCCCGTCATGTGGATTGGCTTGATGGTAGTGTTGTGCGCGTCGGCGGCGTTTGGGCAAAATCAAACTACTGGCCGGATTGCCGGAACTGTGACCGACCCAAACGGCGCTGTGATAGCGGGCGCTAACGTAACCGTCAAGAGCAAAACCACCGCTGCGGAACGAACAGCGACGACGGACGAGCGAGGCAACTACACCGTATCTTTGCTCCCTCCGGGCGCGTATCACCTAAGAGTTGTTCTCGTCGGATTCAATTCGCTTAACGTCGACCCGGTCCACGTAGGCATTACCGAGACCACCACGGTCGACGCTCAACTAACGCTTGCCGGCGTCGATACGATTACCGTCGACATCGCACAGTTGATTCAAAAGGATGGACCGCAGTTGGGTCGGGCGGTCAACTCACCCGCAGTCTCAGAACTGCCGCTGGCAACTCGGAACTTCACGCAAATCATGGCGCTCTCGCCCGGCGCGTCGGTGTCACTTCCCGATAATTCCGCGCTGGGACGCAACTCGCAAAACGTTTCAGTCAACGGCGCGCGCGTGACTCAGAACGACTATGAGATAAATGGAATTGACGCGAACAATCTGGCCACGAACGCCGCGGCGTCATTGGCCGTACCGGCGCCGGAGAGCATTCTGGAATTCAAAGTTCAGACCTCTCTGTATCCGGCAACCTTTGGACGTGGCGCGGGCGGTAGTATTCAAGCCATTACGAAAAGCGGCAGCAACGATTTTCACGGCGCAGCTTACGAGTATTTTCAGAACGATGCGCTGAATGCCAACAATCCGTTTTTGAAGGCAGCCGGTGTCAGCCGGCCAGCGTTACAGCGGAACATTTTTGGCGGGGTAATCGGCGGACCAATCAAGATTAACCGGCTGTTCTTCTTTGGTTCGTACCAGGGTACTCGCGAGCGTAACGGAGCATCTGCCAACAGCCTCACCTCGAACGTTCTCATCGCGGCCGGTCTAACGGATGATCGTTCGCAACCAACTTTGCTCACGACGTTTCGGCCAAGGTCGGCACCGACTGCGCCACCGGCGACGTCAATCAATCCGGTCGCGCTCGCGCTGCTGAACGCAAAACTTCCGAACGGTCAATTCCTGATTCCGACGCCACTGGCCGACGGCCATTATTCGGGCTCGGCCATCTCCTCCTATCGCGAGGACCAATTCAACACGAACGTTGATTACCGCATCAACGAGAGGAGTTCAGTCGCATTCAGATTCTTTTTCTCGAATGCGCCGCAGTTCCTCGCGCTTCCCAACAGCGGCGCGAATGTTCCCGGATTTGGCGCGGATCTGGAACAGGACAACCGGCTGTTTTCGGTCCAGAACATTCACAGCTTCAGCCCGCGAATCTTAAATGAGGCCAGAGCCGGTTACAGTTTTATTCGCGCGAACATGTCCGGCCAGAACCCGGTCATGGACTCAGACTTTGGCATTCGGCGGGCCAATGCAAACACGTATCCAGGGCTGGGCGCGATTCGCATCGGGCCGACCGGCACCAATGCGATCGCCATCGGAAATTCCGGAGCCAACATAGACACAGAAAATATCGCGGCCGCGACCACCCTGGTTGACATTCTTTCGATTGCTCATGGACCACACAGCATTCGCACCGGCGCTCAGATTATCTTTTACCGAAACACACTTGGCGCGAATAATAATCGACGCGGCACAATTGCTTTTCAGAGCTTCAACAACTTCCTGCTGGGCCTGGTTAACAATTCAGTCTATGGAGACGGGATAACTGAACGCTTCCTGCGCGCGGCTGACTACAGCTTTTTCTTTCAGGACGATTGGAGAGTTTCGCGGCGGCTCACCTTGAACCTGGGGTTGCGTTATGAGTTGGATCTTCCACCGTATGAGACTCGCGGCGCGCTCTCGACTTTCGATCCCGCTCTTTACCAACCCAGGATACAGGTCGATGGCAGCGGCACCCCGGTTGGTCCACCGATCGGCGGATTTGTGCAGGCGGGAAATGTGATTCCACAATTCGACTTGTCGAATGTGCCAAACGTCAGCAAGCGTATCCTCAAGAGCGTCGATTCGAACAATCTTGCGCCGCGGGTGGGGTTTGCCTATTCGCCGAGAGATTCGCTGGTAGTGCGCGGTGGTTACGGCATCTACTATTCGCGACCCTCTACCGCTTACATCGGAACCGCGATCAATGCTCCACCGCTTTACACCGTTCGCCGCAGTGCGGCCGGCGGCACAGTGCCATTCGCTGATCCGTTTTTTCCCTTGCCGTCGCAAGATCAGTTTCCCGCGCTGGTTAGCGGCGTTGCCCTGGCGGGACAGATATTCGACCGCAGTCTGCGCACCGCTTATTTCCATCAATACAACGCCGGAGTTCAATATTTGCTGCGCCGAGATTTATTGGTCGAGGTCAGTTACGTAGGCACACGTGGACTTAATTTGATCCGCGACGTCGCGATCAACCAGGCGCAACTGGCCAGTCCACAACGTCCGATCGTTAACGCCGTGACTCGCCAGGCCATCACCACGAACACACCCGCCAACGCGGCACTCCGTACTCCCTTTCAGGGCGTAGAAGTAGGCGGCTTTCTACAGATTCAGTCGACTGCGCAATCGACTTTCAATTCTCTGCAGACGAGTTTGACGAAGCGTCTTTCTCATGGCGTTCAATTGCTTGCGTCATATACTTACGGCCGTTCGATCGACAACGCCTCGGGTGGTAGCGACAGCACGGGCGAGGCAAGAGACACGATCAATATCGCCGGCAACCAACTGGATAATCGTGCCAATCGCGGTTTATCTGACTTTGATCGCACGCATCGCTTTGTCTTGAGTTACCTTTGGGACGTGCGGCGCCCCGCTTTTGCTTCGCATTCAAATGCGGGGAGGCTCGTTCTCGCCAACTGGCAAATCGGAGGCATCATCACCGCGATGTCGGGTCTGCCCGTTGATGTAATCGACGGCGGCTCGGGTTCTTTGTACGGATTGAACGGCGGGAACAATGCTTTCGTTCGCCCGAGCTGGGCGCCGGGAGCGAATGGGGGCATGGCCCACAGCAACGTCCCTGCCGGATACTTTTTTAATCCACTTGCTTTCGTTCGGCCGGTCGTCCTTTCGGGCCAGATGATTCCCAGCTCAAATGGAACTGCGATCGCGAACGCCACGGGAACAGATTTCGGCAACGTAGGCCGCAATGTGCTGCGCGGCCCAGGTCAGGTGAACGTGGATTTTTCGGTCATCAAACGTTTTCCGTTTGCCGAATCAAGGAACATTGAGCTGCGCGCGGAGTTCTTCAACCTTTTCAATCATCCCAACTTTGCTAATCCGGTCAGTAACCTGAGCGCCGTCGCCACCACTTCAATAGATGCGAATACGGGCCGCATAACCGGCAGCCCAGGCGACTTCGGTCGCATAGTTTCTACCAGTAACAACCCACGGTTGATTCAGTTCGCAGTCAAGCTCAATTTTTGACGTGCTCGATTCAGGGATCCGTTATTGGTCACTTGATGAAAGGCGCGATTGAGTTGCACGCGCTCGCTTCAATTCGCTTTGTTGAAGCACCCTATGTGTGTTAGCGCACAGACCCTCGCTCCCCCCGCTGATAGAAACAGAATTCTCAATCGACAACGTTCTTCTAACCTGACCTAAGGAGAGTTCATGAAAAAATCTCTGTTCGCATACGCGCTGGTTTTCGCACTGACCTTATTCGCCTCGTGCCAAAAAAACGCGATTGTCGAAAAACCGAAAGCTGTCCCCTCCGCCACGACGGGAGTCATCACGCCTACTGACATTCCGGCAGGCTATGGTTACCCCGGTGACCGCGCCGAGATTCAGGCGTGGGCCGATCAGTGGGAGATAGCGAAGATCACCGAACACACATGGAACATGTGGGCGGGAATGACGGCCGATTCGGGCCAG
>DATANL010000026.1:0-14411 GCA_036266295.1 Pyrinomonadaceae bacterium
ACTCAGTACTTGATTACTTATAAGCCGACGAATGATCGTTACGACGGCAGTTATCGAAAAGTGGAAGTGAAGCTGACGAATCCGAATGACAAGTACCGGGTAAAGACAAAGCGCGGGTACACCGCGATCGCGGACAGCGTGACACCGAAGTGAAAGACCGAATTATCAACCACCTGAGAATCCTGGCGATCCTGGCGATTGCCGGAATCTTCGTCGCGCTCAGCGCCTCGCGCACGTCACTGGCGCACGAGGACGCAGCCGTGGGCCACGCGCAATCTGTCACCCAGGTTGCGAAACCAAGTCCCACGCCGCCGAAGCCTGAAGACGAAATCACTCTGAGTTCTGACGATGTAGTGCGCGTCGAAACGAATCTCACAAATATTTTTTTTACGGCCGCCGACAAACAAAAACGGTTCGTGAGCACGCTCAAGAAAGAAGATGTGCGGCTGCTCGAAGACGGCATCCCGCAGCAGATCTTCACGTTTCAACCCAATAGCGATTTGCCGTTGTCGCTGGCGATTCTGATCGATTGCAGCTCTTCTGAAGAACGCACGTTGCCCGAAGAGAAGAGTGCAGCGCGCGAGTTTCTCGAATCAGTCCTGCGCGCGGACAAGGACGAAGCAGCGGTAGTAACTTTCACTGGTGAAGTGACTCTCGAACAGGGCTTAACCGGGAACCTCGGCCGTTTGCGCAGAGCAGTCGACGACGTCAGGTTTGTGCCGCCCGCGGGATACATCGGCAGTGGGGTGGTGGTGCCGGGCACGCCACCGATTTCGGGAACGCAACAAACGCTGGCCGGTTCGACGGCTATTTGGGACGCGATCTGGGCCACCTCGAACGAATTGCTGGAAGGCTCTTCGGAGCATACCCGGCGCGCGATTATTCTGCTGACCGACGGCCAGGACACGATCAGCCAGGTGCGAATGCAGGAAGCTATCAACCGCGCGCTAAAGGCAGACGCGTTGATTTACTCGATTGGGATTGGCGATCGCTATTCGTATGGCATTGACGAAGGCGCGCTGAAGAAGATTAGCGACACCACGGGTGGCCGGGCATTCTTCCCGCACAACGAACAGGATTTGTCTAACGCCTTCGCGCAAATCCAACGCGATCTGCGCGAGCGATACCTGATTGCTTACTCGTCTTCAAACAAGAGTCGCGACGGCATGTATCGGCACATTAGCATCGAAATCGTGAACCCTGATTTGCGCCGGGAAAACTTGAAACTCAACTACCGGCCCGGCTATTTCGCCAAGACCGCCACCCCAGAAACCCAGCAAAAGACAAAAAAGCCCTAGATTTCCCACCATTTATAAGTAGTGACAAACAAAGTTGGCGTTTGCTATACTTTGGCAGGCTCGATGTGTGAGCCTTGGCCTCACGTCTGAATCTCGACCTCTTCCACGTTCTCGATCCCGGATTTCCAAGTCGGACCGTAGCTCTGAATGAAAACGCTTGCAGATAATCCTGCGACTGTTTTGATCGTCAACGACGATCAATCGCAGTTGGACTTGTTGCGCGACCTGCTTGAACCAGAGGGCCACAAGGTCTTCGTGGCCCAGGACGGTCAAAGTGCGCTCGATGTGACGCGCTCGCTGCAAGTCGAAATCGTGATCAGCGAGGTCGTGATGCCGCACATTGACGGCATGGAATTGTGTCGCCTCCTCAAGAAGAACCCGCACACCGCCGCGATTCCCGTCCTGCTGACCAGTGGCATTCGCAAAGAAGAAGCGGCGCTGCTGGAAGGCTTCGAAGCCGGTGCTGACGATTATCTGGAAATTCCGTTTCGACACGAGGAGCTGTTGGTCAAAGTCGCGCGCTTGATTGAACGTCATCGGGTCGAACGACGTTACCGCGACATCGTCGAGCAAGCCGCTGACATCATCTACACGCGCGACATGGATGGCTACATCCGGAGCATCAATCAGGCCGGCGCGCGTTTCTTTGGACGGCCGGCGTTTGAACTGATTGGCAAGCCGCTGAGTTTGCTGATTGGTGAAGAGGCAGCCGCCCGCGATATCGCCGAGATGAAGCAGGTGCAGTCGCGCGATCCGATCCGTTTTACCGATTGCTTGAAGAATGCGTTGGGCGAAGAGCGCCATCTTGAGGCTATCGTGACGATCGAGCGCGATTCGCAGGGCAACAGCGTCGCTATTCGGGGTGTGGTTCGTGACGTTACCGATCGCCGCTTTGCGCAAGCTGCCGTCATCGAGAGTGAAGAACGCTATCGCGAGTTGATCGAGAACGCGAACGACATCATTTACACGCACGACCTGAAGGGCAACTTCACCTCACTCAACAAAGTGGGCGAGCTGATTACCGGCTATAGCTGTGAAGAAGCTCTGACAATGAACATCGTGGACGTGCTCGCGCCGAGCTCGCTGGAAGTTGCTCGGCACATGCTGGCGCGCAAGGCCGAGGAAAAGATCGCGACGATTTACGAGCTGGATATCTTTGCCAAGAACGGCCGCCGCCTGGCGCTCGAAGTCAGCACACGCTTGATTTACTCGGCGGGCAATCCAGTCGGCGTTCAGGGTATGGCCCGCGACATAACCGGTCGTAAGGCGGCCGAAGCGGCCCTCAAGGACAGCGAAGAGAAGTTCCGCTCGATCGTCGAAACGACCAATGAATGGATTTGGGCAATCGACGTCCAGGGCAATTACAACTACACCAACCCGGCGATTAGTTACATCCTCGGCTACCGGCCGGATGAGATTCTGAACGCCAACGTCTTTACCTATCTGCATCCTGAGGACCGCGCCGAGCTGCAAGTGCTGCTGCCACAACTAATGAAAGAACAACGCGGCTGGGCCGGGCGCATTCTGCGTTGGAAGCACAAGCACAACGGATACCGGTATCTGGAATCGAATGGAGTGCCCGTTTTCGATTCCGACAACAATCTGACCGGTTATCGCGGCGCCGATCGCGATATCACTGCCCGCCGGCGCATGGAATTAGAGCGCGGTTCGATTTTTGAAATCGTGCAGGGCGTCATCACGACGCCGACCCTGGATGATCTGCTCAGGTTGGTCCATCGATCGATCAGCAAGGTCTTGTACGCGGAAAATTGTTTTGTGGCGTTGCTCGATCCGGCGACGAACACGCTGCATTTCGAATTCTGGCTCGACAAGAAGGACGCCACACCGCCGCCGTTGCCGGTGGGCCGCAAGGGGTTCGCCAGTCATGTACTCCAGACCGGCCAGCCGCTGCTGCTGACTGAAGAACTTACGCAACAGATGATTGACCGCGGCGAAGTCGAGCAAAGCGGCAGTTCGGCTGCGTCGTGGCTCGGCGTTCCTTTGCGCACCGAATCGCTGACGATGGGCGTGCTGGTGGTGCAACATTACGAAGATGAGAATGCGTATTCCCAGCAGGACCTCGAACTGTTGACTTCAATCGCCAGTCAGACGGCATTGGCGATTGAACAAAAGCGCGCGCAGGGTCAACTTCACCAACAAGCTGAACGCGTCGCCGTCACCAATCGAATCTCGCAAGCTGTTCGTCGCACGCTGGATGTTTCTGACGTATTCCAAACGGCCGTGCGCGAGCTGGGCCAGCACCTCGAAGTCGATCGCTGTTCGCTCTACATGGAGCGGACCGGCCGCGTGGTCGCCGCAGCTGAATATCACGTGCCGGATGTCGGCCCGGCCCTGACCGACTTCGACTTTCCGCAGCTCGAGAGTCTGAGCAGCGCGATCGAAAAATTTGGCACGTTGGCTTTTGACGACGTCAGAAACGACGAACGAATTCGTCCGGCGTACGAACAGTTTCTGATGAAGATGGACGTCAAATCGATTATGTACGTTGGCGTCATGGTCGATGACGAGTTGTTGGGTGTGTTCGCGCTCTCAACCACCAAAGAACTGCATCGTTGGACCGACAGCGACATCGAGGTCGCCAAGGCCGTTGCGGATCAAACCGGCATCGCCGTGCGTCAAGCCAGGTTGTATGAAAAAGCGGAAGCGACCTCGATGCGCGAAGCGCTGGTCAACAAACTCAGTATCGCCATCCGCGCATCTTTGAGTCTGACCGATGTGCTCAATACTGCGTCGAACGAACTGGGCCAGGTGCTCTCTGCTTCCCGAGTGCGTGTTCGTTTGTTCGACGCGACTGGAAAAACATCGTCGCCCGTTTCCGAGTATGTGGCCGCCGGCTATGAGAACCTCGATTCATTCGATGACGAATATGAAATCTCTCTGCGCGCACATTTTCTCGTCCAACAGGACCCCCTGGTCATCAATGACGCGCACAAACTGCCGGAAGGCGGAGCAGATTTTGCCGAACGAGTCCGTGCTCATGCACTCCTGACCGGACAACGATCTCACATCGAATGTCCTTTGACGGTCAACGGCGAGTTCCGTGGTGTGATCACCGCCGAGCGAATTCGACGCTGGGCTGAAGATGAAGTGCTGCTGGTGAAGTCCGTGGCCGCGCAACTGGGCACCGGTATCGCCCAGGCTGAATTATTTGAAATGGTCGCGCAGGCCAAGATGCAGTGGGAGTCGACCTTCGATGCGATGTCCGACGGCATTTTCATCTTCGACGGCGAAGGCCACCTGGTCCGCGTCAATCGCGCCGGCGCCGCCATGGACAAAGCGCCGCCCGAATCTTTATTAGGCAAGCAATGCTGCGACATCCTGCGAACCGAGAACGGCACCGGCTGCATTGTTGAGCAGGCGCTGCGGCAATCAGTCAGCATCAACACGGAAATTGTGCCGGTGCATTTGGACCGTCCGGTGCTGGTGACCGTCGAATCAATTCTGGATGAACGCAGCCAGACCATCGGCGCGGTGGCGACGGCGCGCGATCTTTCCGAATTGCGAAAGGTCGAAGCCGTGGCGCGCGAACGCCAGTCGCTGCTGCAGAACATCATGGAGAGCGCGCGCGAAGCGATCTACGCCATGGACCTCGAGGGCAATTACAAGTGGTGCAACCAGGCGATGCTCGAAATGACCGGTTACAGTCTGGAAGAAATCATCGGGCACAGCTTCCTCGAGCGGACCCACGAAGAAGATCGCGAGATGCGGCTCGAGCGATTTGCCAAAGCGATCAGCGGCGAAGCACAGAGTTTTGAAACGCGCTATATCGCGAGCGACGGCAAAGTAAGATACGCGGCGATTAACACCGCGCCGATCGTCGTCGACGGCGAAACCACCGGCGTGCTCGGCATTGCTCACGACATCACCGAGCAGAAGGAAGAGCGTGATCGCGCGGCGCGAGCCGACAAGTTGCGCGCCCTCGGGCAACTGGCGTCAGGCGTCGCTCACGATTTCAATAATTCGCTGGCAGCGATTCTTGGCCGCGCACAGTTAATTCTGCGTCGCGTGAAGGACGAAGAATTGCTGCGCAGCCTGGGCATCATCGTGACCGCTGCCGAAGACGCCGCCGCCACGGTCCGGCGCATTCAAACTTTCGCGCGCAAGTCGGTGGCGACTGAATTAGAGATGCTCGACGTGGGCAATCTCATGCGCGACGCAATTGAATTTACCCGCACGCGTTGGCAGAACGAAGCGCTCGCCGCAGGTATCGATATTAATGTAACTCTGCAGGCCGACCCCGAATGCTTCACGCTGGGTAACGCGTCGGAGCTGCGCGAAGTGTTCGTGAACCTGATCGTCAACGCCGTCGATGCGATGCCTAACGGCGGTAGCCTCAAGCTGTGCTGCCGGCGCGAAGATGATCGCATCAAGCTACGCTTTGCCGACACCGGTACGGGCATCAAAGAAGAGATTCGCGAACGTATATTCGAGCCTTTTTATACGACCAAAGGCGTGCATGGCACCGGCCTGGGCCTGGCCGTGAGCTACGGAATCATCGAGCGCCATGGCGGAATGATTTCCGTCGAGTCACAACTGGGCAAGGGTTCAATCTTCAACATCGATTTGCCGTTCGTGCAACAGCACCGCGAGAAAAATAACGCCGCAGAGGGGACCGCCAGCATGAAACCACTTTCGATTCTCGTCATCGACGACGAGGAGTTTGTCCGCGAAACGCTGGGCGAAATCCTCGCGGCGCTGACACACGAAGTCCAGACTGTTGACAGTGGTCGAGCGGCACTTGAAAAGATCGCGACGTCACAGTTCGACGTTGTGTTTACAGATCTGGCGATGCCCGAGATGGATGGTTGGGAAACGGCGCGTGCGATTCGAAAGACGAACCCGAATCTTCCGGTGGTGCTCGTTACCGGATATGGCGCGACGGCCGAGGCGCCGGCGGGCGAGCAAAATCTCGTGGACGCGATAATTGGGAAGCCGTTTGCTTTTGATCAGGTAACGGCGGTGCTGGCGAAGGTTTGTAGTGAAGCTGAAGTTGAGATCGAGGAACCCGTGCTGATGGCCCAGTGAGCGGTTTACGGAAATCCCAATTCCCCTTTGACCCCGCCGTCCCAAACCAATTTACGACCGAGTCTCTCGTTAACATGATTTAAGCTGGCGGCCGCGAGGATCAGCGCTGACTGCAGGGCCTGAATGGAATCGTAACCGCGGGCGACCTGTGTCTTTTGGTGGCCGACGCCAATCAGTTGAAACAGGCATTGATAGTCTTTCGATTCCGTCGAGGGTTGAGGTTTGCCGACGAAGACGCTCACGATCCGCTTTCGATTGTCGTCATCGAAATAGTGGAGTTGCCGTGAGGCGATGATTTCTCCGACGCCCTCAAATTCCATGGTGGTCTCCGTTAACGGACGCGTAGTCGCGATATAGCTATAGCCGTTGGGTTCCGAGCGCACCACACGTGACGACCTTCGCTGCATCAGTTACCTCGCAGGTTGATGAATCCGGGTGGGGATGATCCAGCCGCGCGGTTCCGCTTTTATTTCGTTAACGTCAATCCAGCCGGACAGTCGCGTGACCACCATCGGTGCTGCATCTGAAGCTTTGCGGCTTCCGCGAGCAGAATTCCGATTTACGCTGTGGGTCGATGTTGTCGTCGAGTTCGTCATTGCCATTCCCTCTCTTTTCGGTCTAGCGTTCCTGACTCCTGACTCCTGACTCCTGACTCCTGCTTAGTTCACGTTCATCAAACCTGCGCTGGCCGTGAAGCCGACGCCGAAGCCAACCACGATGGCCGGGCCGGCCCATTCCTTCTTTTCTGCCAACATGAAACCGGTCGAAGCGCTGGAGAGATTTCCGTAATTCTCGAGCACGTCGTATGACTTGTGCACTTTCGTCGAATCGGTGTCGAGGTGCAGTTGCGAACAGACACCGTCGAGGATCTTCTTGCTGCCCGTATGAATCATGCAATCGTCAATCTGGCTCATGTCCGACACGGGCGAATTCGGATTGTGCAGCACGTCGTTGACGGTGGCGACCGCATAGTGTGCGCCGCGGGCCGGCACGGCCGGACGCATGAAGTACTGCGGCTTGCCTTTCAGCGACGGGTGCGTGCTGTTGCTGATCATGGTCAGCAGGTTCATGTCATCGGGACAATCGTTGGTCAGATGCGCGATCGGACCGAAGGTCGGCTTTCCGGAAACATCCTGGCCAAGCAGCAATGCCACGGCGCCATCGCCGAACAGCATCATCTGAATCAACAGCGCGGTTTCGATTCGTTGTTGTTCGAAAGCTGCATCGTCGATCTGACCGCTCTTGCGCATGCGTGCGATTTCGCGAAAGCCGTAGTACTCGTCGCGATACAGCGGGCCGGCGAGCGGCGTGTGCGCTTCGGACATCAGCACCATCGCCATCTTGCCCGGGTTCGCCGCCAGGTACCATTGCGCGACTTCCACCGACTTCAACATCACTGAACAACCCTGCGACTGCATGCTCACGGTGCTCAGGCTGCGGGGCAGCAGACCATGAGTGCGGCCCATCACTTCGGAAGCCAGGCACGGCAGCATCTGATCCGGCGTGTTGGTGGCTGCGACTAACAGACCGATTTGCGAAGGGTCGCCGCCCCATTCCTCGATGCACTTGCGCGCTGCATTCACGCCGAGGTCCGTCGTCGAGCTGCTGCGGTGCATCGGCGCGCCGTTCAAAAAGTCCGCGTAGTTTTCGATTGCTGAATAACGATTCTCAACTCCCAGGGAACAAATCGTGTTGATGAGTTCGGGCGAGAGCTTGTGCATCATCGAGGCGACCATCTCGGTGGTGGTGAATTTGTCTTGCGGCGTCGCGGTGCTGGCTTGTACGAGGCTAATCATTGGGGCTGTCTCCTTAACTTCTCTTTCAATAACCTTCTGAATGCTCTCTCACTTAACAACAGCTGTGCCATTGACGATAACGCTTCTCGCGAACACACCTAAGTCTTACTATTTATCTACTTACGCCCGACAGAATGCGCGATTTGAGGTCGGTTAAGTTATGGAAGAGAAAGTGACTACTGAATATCCACGCAGCCGTTCGTTTTGTAGCAGGTTCGTTACCCGAGCGCCCGGTAACGTAGATTTTCGCGGAATTGTTACTGAAACGATGAGATTGTTACCGTAGTGAACACGTAGGTGTCACCGCATACGCAAGTGACACCGCGGTATCCACTGTGCACCTAGGTGTCACCCTTGCACCCTTGCAGCAAAGCCCAGTCGGACCGTCGGACACGCCACAACTGCTTTATCCTAAAAGTCTGGTTTGTCTAGGGAGGCGAGCGCTTGCCCATTCCCTTCTGCCAGATCGCAATGCTCCAAAGGCGCCCGACTCGCCTGCTTTATCAACTAAAACATTTTGAGTTAGTCCGTGATGTGATATAAGCCTGCCGTTCCTCGCAAAAACCTTGGCCTTTTAGGAGGCTTCCCACGAGTGAAGAAGATTGCTTACCGTGCTGCTGTGGTCTGGTTTCTAATGTCCGGCGTGTTTTTTGCCACAGGGCTACAAGGTCTTTATCTTCAACCCGAAAAATTTGAAATGCCCGCCGTGGAGGAACGGGATGCAAACCAAAACAAAGAGAGTCAAGCCACAAGTGCAAAGCAAAAGAGCAGCAAGAACACAAATAAACTCTACAGACCAACACCTACGTCGAAACCCACTCCGACTCTTGAATCTCGCATCATGGCTTACGGAGGTTTTTCGTTCTCAGCAATATGTGCCATTTGTGGCGTTGTTACGGTAGTCTTAATGTTGGTTCAGATTAGATTGGCAAGAAAGAGCCGCTACTAAATGCTTTGCGCAAAAACTAACCCAACATGCAATCTGCGTCAGAACCGCGAGCGGTAGCGACCTCGTGACTCTCCGCGGCATTGAGGTGACTGATTACTCTTACATCGACACGCCGGCGATGGGTCCGGGCCGGCAGAAGAAAATAATTGGCCAGCAGGTCGAGAAGGTGTTTCCACAGGCTGTTCGCAAAGGCATAGATATCGTGCCGGACATCTACCAAAGAACCACGATGAAGGACGGCTCGATAACGCTCAAGACAGATTTGAAAAAGGGCGAGCGCGTACGCCTAATCGGCGAGAGGCTTCAGGGTGTATTTGAAGTGCTGGAAGTAGCCGAGGCAAGTTTTGCATCGGTGAAGAAAGTGAACTGAGCACACGTCACTCATGCGAACATAAAACGCCGAAGGCGTTTAGCAATCCCAGCCCAGGGTTGCGCGCGCCAGCGCGCTACTCTGGGGTAACGTCACATGCATTTGTGCAACCCTGAAAGGGTTGTGAATAAACATCACATGGCCCGGTGAATTCGCGAACTCTTTCAGAGTTTCATTTACCAACGGTCTTCGTTTCCCAGGGCGATGTCCTGGGCTGGAATTTGCAAACGCCTTCGGCGTTACACTGCCACCAGCCGAAGAAGCGCAAATTGCGCATCTAACAATCTCCGCGATAGGTTGCGTCTATTTCTATCGGCACATATGATTCGCGCCCATGACTGAGGTGATCCTAAAGCGCTTCGAAACGCCGGATGAGGTGCGCACCTTTGAGAATGGGCGTTTTGAAATCATCGAACTCGGCGGAGTGACAATCGGTCGCGCGACTTATGAGCCGGGCTGGCGTTGGAGCGAGCATGTTGCACCTTTGAGCGGCACGCCGTTTTGCGAGGTCGAACACGTCGGCCTGGTTATTTCAGGGTGCGCCACGGCAGCGATGATCGGTGGCGAGATTATCGAACTCAAGCCCGGCGATCTATTTCATATTCCGGCAGAGCCTCACGACAGTTGGGTTGTGGGCGATGAGCCATACGTCTCGCTTCACTTCCTGGGCGCAAAGTCCTACACGCGTTAAGTAGTGTCCCAGGTTGAGAGTTCTCCGTGTCTGCGAGAATTCACAGAGACAGTAGAGCAGTGAAATTAGGACACACTGTCGTTAACCGGTCCTTGCTAAATACTAAGAGGAGGAAATCGCAGGTGAACTTCACAAAATTTGTGTTTGGAACCTTTTTGTTTATCGCTTTCGTACTTAGCCTGGGCCCAGTTGTTCAGGCGCAAACTCAGGCCGAGCTGATTGCCCGTGCCCGCGCGCGCTTTCAACAGATGTTACCGCAACTGCCATGCGATGCTCCGGTTAACGATTTTCCGAATTGGGAGAACCTGCCGGTGACGAAGTGCTCTTACACCGACGTGGGCGTGACAACGAGGACGTACATGCTCAACCCATCGGCGGATCAACTGGCGCGTTGGGCTGTGACTGCTTGTCAGGATGCGCACGCGCACTCGATGAATGCCTGCGTTTCATGGTTGGCCAGACAAATCCGTGAGGCTTCTTCCGGCGGCATTTTCCCAGTGGCGGGTTACATCGTTGAGCCGGCGAGTTCAGGCGGCGGCCATGGCAATGCGGCGACCTGTTATTTGTTTCGAGATGGCCTCACGATCAGGACCGCCACCTGGCACACCCAACCAGCAGTCAACGGTAAATGCGGTCCGGATGACGAGAATCAAAAGCCAGCTACGAGAGCCTTTCGCTACGCCCGCATCGCATCAACTACGCGTGAAGACTACAAGGCCGCAGGCGGTACGGAACCAGTCGGCACCACTGAGAATCTCGACGTGGGTTGGCTCAAAGTCGTCCGCACCCTTTACAAGGAAGCATGGACCAATGACCGTAATCAGTTACTTACGGCGAAAGCTAGAGCGGGCAAGAGCGCGGGCGCGTTTCATTGACGCTGGAGTTTGATATGTGACGCATTTAGAATGTGCGGCGCATCCTGAGAAGCACAGACTGATAATGCGTCACCTGAAAGCCCGACTGCTGGCCATAGTCTTGATTCTGGTCTTTGCCGCTTGACCTATCTCAGCTGGCACGAGTTGTTGACCACTGGCCGCTACTCGATAAAGATGACCTTCGCGCCGGTCGGCATCGTCGGCGGTCTGTTTCTGCTGGCCTTTCCTGCGAAGGCCGGGAAACCTCAGACGACCGGCGATAAAATCATTGTGCTGGTGGTATTCGCAATCGGCGCGCTGGCGAGTCTCGTCAATTGGTACCTGATGGATCCTGGTTTCTTCGGTCGATAAGGGTTTAGGGGTTAGGGTGTAGGGTTTAGCGATACCGTGCTGACATTAGAAATGTCTCTGGCAAAGATTCGAAACCTGGAAATGCGTACGGCCGAAATCCACTACACCCTACACCCTATCCCCTTAACCCTTTCGTATTGAGGTTCAGATCCCGACACACATGATGAAGATTGCGCTCTCGCTGCTGCTACTTTTCCTGTCGTCAAGCGCCATTGCTCAGGATGATCCGCAATGGCCCTCGCTGAGTTATCTGAGAAGCGATTATCGCGAGTCGGTCGTCGTCGCGCACGTGCGGACGACGCAGGCCGAGATCGTGAGCCGCATCCCGGGTTACGAAGACTGGCGCATCGTCTGCGAAGTCGTCGAGCCCTTCAAAGGCAAGTTCCGCAAAGGCCAGACGTTTACGTTCTATCACGGCGCCGAAGCGGGATTTAAGCAGGAGTTGTTTCTCGGGGAGAAGATCGTATTTCTGCATCGCAACTATCACGAGAAAGAGAAACGATGGGTGTATGCGGTCATCGAAAATTCGACGCTGGCTTACAACGAAGACCGCGGGCGCAAACTGCGAATCATCAAACGCTCGGCGCAGAAGAAAGCTTCAGCCAAAACAAATTGAGGCTTGGCCGTCGATGAAGACTCAGTTCACCCTCATCGTCATTGCGTTGTTGCTGCTGATCGTGACGGCATCCGGCAGCGCTCGATTCGTTCCGCAAACGTCGTCGTGCCGCGCGAGGTCTGATGTCGTCGGCAAATGCTTCAGCGTGCGCGGCCGTCTGTCGGTTTACAACGGCACGCCCAGCATTCGCTTGTGGCCGATGGGCACGAAGAGGTTGCTGGGAATCATCGACCCGAACGATGCGTCGAGTGCGCCCGGTCCAACCGTGCTGCCGGTCGAGATCAAAAATAAGTTGGATTGGGACAAGGATGTCCTCGGCGATTTCCTGGTCTGTCCGCTCACACATCAACAACCGGGCAGGATGCAGACGGTCTGCATCGAATCCGGTAAAAACCTGATCGAGCGACCGCACAAATTGTAGGGGCAGGGCTCGTCCCTGCCCGCGTTGTTAAGAACGGCGTTGAGAATTACGAAAGGGCAGGGACAAGCCCTGTCCCTAGAAGCCATGAACACTCGTCGTCAATTTTTGATCACCGCGCCGATGGCTGTGCTCGTCACGGCTACGGCTTGTCGCAAGCAAACGCCGGCGCCTGATTCACAATCGGCGTCAACCACGGCAGGTGCGCCACCGACTTTTGGCACGGGCGCGGGTGCTGGGCCACCGGTCACACCAGAAACTTTCGCCGAGGCCGAGAAGTTGATGCAGGTGACGATGACGCCGGCAGAGCGCCGGCAGGCGGCAGAGACCTGGCGCACCTCGCTCGCGCAATATCTCGAGCGGCGGACCGGTCCGCGCAAGGTTTCGCTTGCGGCCGCCGATTTGCCGGCGACTCTTTGGAATCCGATGCTGCCCGGAATCGCCGCCCAACCTGCGCGCGAGCAGTTTGTCCGTTCGAAAGACGATGACACGCCTCTGCCCACGTCGGATGACGACATTGCTTTCGCTCCGGTGACGCAATTGTCGCGCTGGCTTGAATCAAAGAAGCTCACGTCGGAACGACTGACGAACATCTATCTGAGTCGCATTGAACGGCTCGATTCAAAGATTCGTTCGATTATCACTTTGACCAAGGAACACGCACTGGCGCGCGCCAAACAGGCTGACGCTGAGATTGCCGCAGGAAAATATCGCGGCCCTCTGCATGGCATTCCGTATGGCGTAAAGGATCTGCTCGACACGAAAGACATAGCCACGACTTACGGCGCGGAACCGTTTCGCAATCGCGTGCCGGCGGCGGATTCATTTGTGGTGCGCCGACTGAACGAAGCGGGGGCCGTGATGATTGCCAAGCTCTCACTCGGTGCGCTGGCGCTGAACGACATCTGGTTCGGCGGACAGACGATGAATCCATGGCTGTTGGAAGAAGGCGCCTCCGGGTCGAGCGCCGGACCGGGCGCCGCGACGGCCGCAGCCCTGGTCGCGTTTTCTGTCGGCAGTGAAACCGGCGGCAGCATTGTCAGTCCCGCAATGCGCTGCGGTGTTACCGGGTTGCGTCCGACATTCGGGCGCGTCGCGCGGACGGGTGCGATGACTTTGTGCTGGTCGCTCGACAAGCTCGGTCCCATGACGCGTTCCGTCGAAGACGCGATGCTGGTGCTGCAGGCGATCAGCGGACCCGACGCAGGTGATGCCTCGAGTGTTCCCAGCAAATTCGATTTCGATGCGACGAAATCAATCGGCGGATTGAAGGTGGGCTACATCGCGCAGTGGATGAAAGACAGCCCGGCGACTGACGTCGACCACGCGGCGATGGAGACGATGAAGAAACTCGGAATGGAATTGAAAGAAGTGACGCTGCCGGATTGGCCATACAACTCTTTGATGCCGGTGCTGTTTGCCGAAGGCGCCGCGTCATTTGAAGATCTCGCGCTGAATAATCAACTTGGTGAATTGAAAGTGCAGGTGAAAGACGCGTGGCCCAATCTGTTTCGGCAGGCCCGATTTCTTTCGGCAGTTGATTTCGTGCAGGCGGACCGCCTGCGTCGCAAGGTCGCGAACGAGATGGCCCGCGTCTTCAACGAAGTCGACATCATGATCGTGCCGTCATTGCGAGATGAGCAGCTCACGATCACGAACTTCACCGGCCATCCATCGCTGACGATACGCGCGGGCTTTGTCGAAGTGTTCGAAGCGCGCAGCGACTGGGCGCCCGATCCGGCGAACCCTCTGCCGAAGTTCAATCCACCGCGCCGGGTGCCGCATGGCATTACGATCCTCGGCCGCTTGTTCGATGACGGCTTGCTCGGCCAGGTCGGCGTGGCCTTGGAGCGTGAGTTCAACGTAGTGAAAGAAAGACCGGCTGGATTCTGAGAATTTGGAGTGCGCCGGCAGAGCGAAGCGACGACGGCGCTTTGGATAGGTCTTATGGCCACGATGCAAATTGATCCAAAGCGCCGTCGCCGCTTCGCTCTGCCGGCG
>DATANL010000027.1:0-1526 GCA_036266295.1 Pyrinomonadaceae bacterium
CCCGCACGCAAGGATGCGTGCGCTCCGAAAATGAGACTACGAATGCCGGAAATGCCGCCGGCCAATTTGCTCGCGGCGCTGGGCTCGAACAACTTGTTGCCCGCAATTGTGTTTCTGCCGACGCGGCGGCGTTGTGATGAAGCGGCGACCGAGGCGGCCCTCAGCCGGCGCGGCGCGACTGACGAACGACGCGAGGAGCGGCGCGAGTTCATGCGCAGCTTCGTCGAGCAGCATCCGGAGATTCGCCGGCATCGTCATTGGGACGCGATCCTGCGCGGTGGCATCGCTTCGCATCATGCGGGACACCTGCCGGCGTGGAAACTGGTCATCGAAAAAATGATGAGCGCGGGATTGCTCGACGCAATCTTTGCGACTGCCACGGTCGCCGCCGGCGTCGATTTTCCCGCGCGCACGGTGGTCGTAACGGTCGCCGATCGCCGCACCGGTAATGGCTGGCAATCTCTGACCGCGTCCGAGCTACAACAAATGACTGGCCGCGCCGGCCGGCGTGGCAAGGATCGCGTCGGTTTCATTGTGGCCGCGCCGGGACCGCATCAAAATCCGCAGAAGATTGCCGAACTGCTCGCCGCGCCGCCTGACGATCTCGAAAGCCAGTTCCGTGCGACTTACACTTCGTTGCTGAACCTGCTCGATGCGTTTGGCAGTTTCGCGCAGGTGCGTTCGATCGCTGAACGCAGCTTTGCTTATCGCAAGCTTTTGCCGCGCATTCGTGAATTGGAACGACAGCAAGACGAAAACAAGCAAGCGATTGAGCAGAGACTTGCCGCCGCTTCAGTTAATGTGCCGCTGAGTTCAGTGCTCGGCCTTGAACGTCTCGCCAGTGCGCGAACCCGTGTTATCGAGGGCACGCCGCAGACGCGCCGCGAGATGCGCCAGCGCTGGCTCAACAAAGTTGTCATGCCGGGCCGCGTGGTGGCGGTTGGTCGCAGCGGCCGGCGGCTGGCAATGGTGACGGCGCGTGGTCGCGACGGCGTGACCGCGATCAAAGAAGACGGCCGCATCGCTTCGTTCGCGTTGCAGCGCGTGGGCCGAGTATTCGCGCCGAAATTCTCAACCAACACCGATCGGGTCGATGAAGCCTTCGACGAAATTCACCGTCGGCGCGATGAATTGGTTTTGCCGGAACCGCGGTTACGCGACGCGCAGACGGGCGAAGAGGACGCGCTTCAATTGATGAACGATCTTATTGATTCGTTCACCGACAGTGAGAACGCGGACCAGAACACCGCGAGAGAGTTGCTTTGGTCTCTGCACAAGGAAGCGGCAGCGATCGAATACGGGTCGCGACAAATTAATCGATTGCGTGATGACATCTGGGAGCCGTTTGAGAGATGCGCGCACGTGCTGCATCAATTCGGCTATCTCGATTTTCAGTTCGAACGGGTGACTGAACGAGGAAAGTGGCTCGCCGATCTGCGCGTCGATCGGCCGCTCCTGATCGGCGAAGCTTTACAGCGGAACCTGTTTGCTGTCCTCAACGAGACCCAGGCGGCGGCGCTGGTCGC
>DATANL010000028.1:0-2206 GCA_036266295.1 Pyrinomonadaceae bacterium
TCGCATTCGATCGGGTTTCTTGAAGGGTTGGCCGATCAGCTTCTCTACATGGAGGGCGGCGAAGTCGTCGAGTTGGGAAACGCGGATGCCGTGCTCAATTCACCACGCGACCCAAGGACGAAAGATTTTTTGGAGCAAGCGAGGTGACGGAGCGCGGGCATCCCTGCCCGCATGAGCGCGAAGCGCGAACAAGAGTTGCAGCGCACTACGCACGCTTGCGGGCAGGGATGCCCGCGCTCCGTAGTCAGACCAGATTCATTGGCGTTGGGTTCTTCGGATCTTTCGTGTAGTCGTAGAATCCGCGGCCCGATTTTCTTCCGTACAAGCCCGCCAGCACCATCCGCTTCAAGAGCGGTGGCGGCGCGAACCGCTTCTCGCGAAATTCATTGAACATGATTTCGGCGATGTAGTACGTCGTATCCAAGCCGACAAAATCGCCGAGCGTCAACGGGCCCATCGGATAACCGCAGCCGAGCTTCATCGCGTTGTCGATGTCGACAATCGAACCCACGCCTTCTTCGAGCGCGCGAATCGAATCGAGCATGTAAGGGACCAGCAGACGGTTCACGATGAATCCGGTTTTGTCGCTGGCGCGGACGGGTATTTTTCCCAATTGCTTGCCAAAGGCGACCGCGTCTTCATAAACATCCGCGTCGGTCAGAATCGTGCGCACGACTTCGACCAATTTCATGATCGGGACGGGATTGAAGAAGTGCATGCCGATAAATCGCTGTTGCCGTTCCGCTGAAGTGGCCACCATCATCTGCGTAATCGACAGCGATGAGGTGTTGGAAGCGAAGATCGTTTCGGGCTTACACACCGCGTCGAGCTTGCGATAGGTCGTCTGCTTTTCGTCGAGGTTCTCGATAATCGCTTCGATGATGATGTCGCAATCAGCGAGATCATCAAACGACGTCGTGCCGGACAGACGATCGCGCGCGGCTTTCTGCTGTTCCGCGGTGATGGTTCCTTTTTCCGCGAAACGCGCCAACGATTTTTCGATTGCGGCGAGGCCTTTCTGAATCAACTCCGGCGACACTTCGCGCACGGTGGTTTCAAATCCGGCCATCGCTGCCGTTTGCGCGATGCCCGAACCCATCAAACCGCAGCCGAGCACGCCAACTTTTTTAATTTCCATAGGTCTCCTTGTCAGTACCACCTGCGTCAGCGGGTGGGATAATGAGGCTTGTTTGACCCATCTGCTGACGCAGATGGTACTGACCTCTATAACGTGATATCAAAATCTCTTGCGACAAAATAGAAACTCACCGCAACCGCGAGTAGTGCGATGACTTGTCCGATGCGCCAGGCGATGGTCACTCCCGCGGATTGGCCCGGCCGCTTGTAACTCACGATCGCTGCAAGGGCCGCGCCCGAAAAAAGGCCGCCCATGTGCGCTGCATTATCGATAAAACCGCGGCCCACGAATCCAATGCCGAGGTTCAGCATAATCACGGGCAGCATTCCGGTCCCGAAGGCGCGCTTGAATCCTTCCGGCAATTCGCGACGGTACTTCAGTCCGAACACGAAAAGCACGCCGACCAATCCAAACAAAGCGCCTGACGCGCCCGCCGAAGGAGTGTCGTAATTCTTGATCAGAAAACTGACAACCACGCCGGGGTGCGATCCCGGTATCACCGTCAGGTAGCTGGCGAGCACGCCGGCGATGCCGGTAACCACCCAGAACACCGTGAACTTTGCCGAGCCGTAAAGCTTTTCGACCCATGGGCCAATCACCCAAAGGCTGTACATGTTGATGAGCACGTGCGGCAGATTCACGTGGATGAACACCGGCGTCACCAGCCGCCAGTATTCATGGGCATAACCGATCAGGTAATTCGTCTTCGCCCCAAAGCTCAACAGCACCGGTTCGGGAAAGCCGGTCCAAAGCACCGTGCTCGACATGCCACTGACTTGCCACATCAGCAGAAAGACAAAGAAGTTCAGCACGAGAAAAACGATCGTGAAAATGTACGGACGCGAAAGTACGGCCCGCGCGTAAGTTAAGTTGTAACGATCGCGCAGAGTCATCTGCGGCGGCGCAGCTTGCGCCAAAGGCGCGCCGCAGACATGACATTCGGTTTCGCCCGCGCCGATCAGCGCGCCGCAACTTCTACAGATGCTGGGCCGGCCGGAATAATTTGGTGGAGTATCAGGCAAATTTTGGAGTGCGCCGGCAGAGCGAAGCGGCGACGGCGCTTTGGAT
>DATANL010000029.1:0-2818 GCA_036266295.1 Pyrinomonadaceae bacterium
GTTCCATACGAAGCGCGCGCGAAAACCGGAAAGGGAATTCCGTATTTCGTGCCGGGATGAGAGTTCAGCAGAATCGGAACCAGCACGATCGTGTTGCCGAGCAAAATCGTGATCAAGGCCTGCCACCAATTCATGCCTGCGCTGATCAGTCCGGACGAGAGCATGTAGGTGGGAATGCAATGCGCCATGCTGATCCAGAGCGCGGCGTAGTTATACGTGGTCCAGTTGCGTTCAGAGACTTTGACCGGCGCCAGATCACGATTGAACAGCGGACTCGTGCTGATTTCGGCGAACGCGTCGGGTTTCAGTTCGACGCGTCCGTCAGAGTGTTGAATTGTTTCGTTTGGATGTGCCAAGCGATCTATTTACCGAACTGCGGTTACCGCTGTGAATCGTCGATGAACTTGCGGACGTCGGCGCGCAGCTTCGCGATTGATTTCTCGTCGATATACATCATGTGGCCGGCTTCGTAGTAACCAGTCGAAAAATTCTTCAGCAGGGCCGGATCGAGACTGATGTGATGCATCGTGTACTGCACAGCGTAATACGGCGTCGCCATGTCGTAGTAACCCATCGCCACGAAGATCTTCAGATAAGGATTGCGCGCGAGGGCATCACGCAGAGACACGCTGGTGTCGACGTAGCCATTGTTCGTGCCCCAGTTCCACGGGCCGATGCCACCGCCGAGAATGTAGTATTCAAGATCGCTCTTGTAATTCAGCTCCGACCGCACGTACTGGTTGAAAGTTGAAGTGTACGGCGGACGAATCGCAGCCTCGCTGGCGTCGAAATCCGGGCCGGCACTCACATAGCTCGAGTCGTAACCTTTAAAGCGCGCGTCCAGCCGGCCAATGGATCGCTTTTCATCACGCAGCAGTTCCTTTCGGAAGAAATTCAGCGACACTCGCAGGTTCGCATTGTCGATGAACTTCGGATCGAGCCCGGTGAAATGTGCGTACTTGTTGATTACTTCCTGACGCTCGGACGCGCTCATGCGATCGCCTCTTTGCAACGCGAGCGAATAACCATTCCCGGCCCACTCTTCAGCTTCGGCGACAACTTTCTCGACCGATTTCGATTGCATGTCCCGCGGCAGCTTCTTGTGATACCAGGCGGTCGCCGCGTACGAAGGGAAGTACATGAGGTAAGGCAGATCGTTACCCGCGGCGAAGTCAGTCGTCTCAAAATTCATGATCGTCGAGATCAAGACGATGCCGTTGAAAGCAATGCCGCGCCCGATCAGATAACCCGATAACGCCGACGCCCGCGTAGTGCCGTAGCTTTCACCCGCCAAAAACAGCGGCGATGTCCAACGTTCGTAGCGCACCAGATACATGCGAATGAATTCGCCGACTGATTCGATGTCGCCCTGCAGACCGAAAAACCTCGACGCAGTTTGCGGATTCAGCGCGCGGCTGTAGCCGGTGCCGACCGGATCGATGAAGACGAGATCGCTTTGGTCCAGCCAGGTCTGTTGATTATCGACCAGATGATAAGGCGGAGGCGGCATCGTGCCGTCAGCGTTCATCGGCACCCGCCGCGGTCCGATACAGCCCATGTGCAGCCAGACTGATGCGGAACCCGGACCGCCATTGAATGAAAAGGTCAGTGCTCGCTGGCTGCGATTCTCAACGCCGTCGAGCGTGTAGGCCACGAAGAACATGCGGGCTTCCGTCTCGCCATCCCGGTTCTTGATCGGCATCATGCCCGTGGTCGCGGTGTATTTCAGCTCTCGGCCGCCGACGGTGATTGAGTGATGCGTGACTACCGGCGGCTCTTCAGGAGTAGGCGTCGGCGCGCCTTGCGGCCGCTGTCCCGTCTGACCTCCGCCTGGTTGCGGTGTCGTGGTTGTCGTGGTCGTCGTCGGTTGCTGACCACCACCACCTCCACCACCACCGGGGCGTTGTGCCCGACCTTCCGGCGCTTGGGCGAACAGAGCAAGAGAAAGCAGAAGGGCTGCGAGCATGATTGATTAACCTTTCACACGGGTTTCGAAGGCAACAGCAAGGCGGCCATAGTATGCCAAAGAGATTGAAGCGACAAGAGGATATTTGAGAGGCTTCAACGGAGCGCGGGCATACTTGCCCGCATGAGCTCGCAGCGCGAACGACTTCTCGACTTCGCAAATACCTGTACGATTTGCTGTGCACTTTTGCGGGCAGGGAGGCCCGCGCTCCGTTGGGGCGTCACTGCGGAATGGGAATGAACTTCGGCCTGCCGGCTCTTACTCGGCGGTAGGTTCCCGAGGCCATCACGTTATGACCGAAGCCGCACTCGGCGTCTAAGCCTTCCTGGGTGACGACCATTTTGTTGTTGCCTGGAAACGTCAGAGTGATTTTGCATTTGGTGGTGTCACCGGGGATGAAAGTGGCCACGTTGCCTTCGATCGTGGCCTCGCCGATCGCTTCGCCAATATTCGGATAGCCACCCCGGGTCATCCATTCGCCATTGAATTGAACTTTGAGCTTGTTATGGCCCAGCGCCAGAATCCGGAAGTCGTTGCGCAGATATCTGTAGACGCCATTGATTTGCGCGGCCGTGACGCTGCGCGAACTCGACTGGCCGAGCACGAGCGACGTGGCGACTAAAAGTGAAGCCGAAGTCAGGAACGATATGATCAGCTGGTGGCCACGCGAATTCATTTGTAGGGATTCTCGAACTTTGGCTTGCCCGATCGAGCCTTCCTGTACGTGCCGGTTGAATAAACGTTATGCCCGAATCCGCAAGTCGCATCGTCGCCGTCCTGCTTGACTTCAAGTTTGCCCGCCAGGAAGGTCATAGTGATCTTGCAACCCTGGGTGTCGTCAGGGATGAACGT
>DATANL010000030.1:0-9463 GCA_036266295.1 Pyrinomonadaceae bacterium
GGCCCAATTCGTCTTGGAAATCCAAAAACGTACTTCTCCGCAGGTGCCTCTAAACAGCCAAGGTAGTTCGCTGCGGCGTACGCACAAACATCTTCGAACAGCTTCGCTCCATTTTCACCAGGCACCGCATCTTTGCCGTAACGAGAAAGACAAAGTAGAAACGCGTAGATACTGGCAAACGCAGAGTTCTTACTATTCAGTGCTTTCCCCCGAAGCTCAAACGGATAGGCATCTTCACCGCAGGCCTTAATGCGATCTTCAGCGTTCGTGAGAACGGCATCCAGCACGCCTTCCAGTAACTCATCGACTGTCATTTCCTCGCCTTCATCTGTTAATGCGTCATCCGAACCGGCAACCATCAATTCGCTCCTAAGTTGGGAACTTGAACTTACTCTGTCGGGATCCGTCAAGGCCGACACTTCAACGTGATCTAGAAGTTCATGAGGGTCGTCAGACAGCAATGGAGAGGGATTTCTCAAGGCAGATGGTTCTATTTATCGTCGCTCCCTTTTAGCTCCTTCTGAAGACTCGAAGCCAAAGAGTTTATATTTGTTACTGTATCGGCAATTTCCTGCTGACCTTTGAATCCAGTTGAAAAATAGGCTTTAGCATCCCGCAAGTTCTGTTCGGCTGCTACCAAAGCGTCCAACAGGAGTCGTGTGTCCCCACGAGCTGAATTAACCGCAACCTGCAACGATAGTCCGCGCTGTAGAGCGGCAATGCCACGAGGTGATCGAAGAGCCTCATCGAGTTGGCGCAGATGAGGATTCTGCGATTTAATTAAAGGCTCGATGTTCTCTTTGTGGCTTCCATACATCCAAAGACAGAGCTCACCCAACGATTGAATCTTATTTTTAGCAACAGGTTTAGGGTTGTCCTTTGCTCCGTCCTTAAGGCCCAGAAAGTTTCGAATTCCGTCGTACCCCAGCCCAGTCCAAAGATGTGAATAGGCAAAATCCCTACGTTGATAGAAACGATCGGCGGGATCAAAAACCCCCGCTGTCTGGGCTTGATGGAGAACCTTAAGCCCATGATAAAGCCGCTCAACTGTCGCGTTTCGATCGCCGATTGCTTTCGCAATCTCAATTAGCGGGATGTTGTATTCTTCATGAACCCTCGCGATATATTCTGCTTTGGCTATGGAATCCCATTCTTGTGGGCCCTTTACATGCTTAAAACCGATGAATTCCCAGACATTACTCCGAGTACTTTGAATTACGGGCAATACTGATAGGTGCTCCTCCAATTCACGACTTATCTCAGGGATTCCCGTCGCTCCAACTTTCCTTTGTCTTTCGCGCGACAGTAATAGCTGGACAGCAGCCAATCGTCGATTGCCTTCCACTACGATGAGCTTTCCGTTTTCCTTCGCTGCGATGAGTGGTTCGTGTTGCCAGAACTCGTTGTTGGCAACGATCGAATCAACGATCTCCGCCACATTAAACTCGGACCAAAGACGCGCAAGAATCGGATCTTGATCAGTAACTGAGAAATCTGAACCTGTGAGCCGTGGATTCTTGTGGTCGAGAAACAGATCACGTGTAGGAATTGGCTGAGGTTCAGCCATCATTTTGGAGTTAACCTTCCGAGTTTGTTTTGAATTGCGGCGCGTAATCATTTTAACCAGTTGAAATCTCTGGATATTAAGAGTTCAGTCTTCGCGGTATTTTGTCGGTTGAGCATTTCAACCGAACGCACCTTAAACTTGGATTGTTTTGCCAGTTTCCGGATTTCTGGAGCATCGTGATACGTCATTAAGACTTTTCCTTGAAGTCTTGTGGCAACACGAAATAGCCTTTCATGATCAATGTCGCTGTAGGTATATAGCCTTTCACCGACAGTGGAATAAGGCGCGTCAATAAAAAAAGCAACTGTTCCAGAACCGCGCTTTCGTTTGTAGTTTTCAAGCCATGCCAGACCATCGCCTTCGATGAATCTGATCTTTCCTCGGATTTTGTTTATCTCATTAATTCGAGATATGAGAGCTTCGGGATACCACCGCGATTTTATACCATTATCATCTTCGCCACGCCTTAACAGGCCAGCCCCGGGTGCCAATATCCCGCCATGGTTGACTCGGTTTCGCAGCAGTGTTTTCCAAGCACGAGCATGATCCGCACTGGCCTCAATGTTGAGTTCTGCCAACACATTCTTCCGGGTTACTTTGAAATTCTCAATTTTGTCTGAAAGCCACGCAGCTTTGCCATTCAGAATTGCTTTCCAGACGGAGGCGACGTCTGGATCAAGTTCGATCAATGTCGCCCGAGTTGCCAAGCCCTCCCATATCGCAGTAAGTGTGACGTTGGCCCCTCCGCCGAAGCATTCAATCAACTGATCAACAGGCTTACTTAACCATTGACGAATCCACGGTCGCAGCCAAATCTTTCCACCTGGATATCGGAGTGGCGAGAGCTGGTCTTTCTTTGCACGCTTGGTTGTTTTCGCAGGTGGCATCGTGGCCCGAATTCTATTTCGCTTATGTTCGCGTGTAAACCTCCCCACCACTCGCGACAAACTCCTCCGCCTTTTCTTTCATCCCCAAACCCAACGCCGCCTGTTCATCAATCTCTTTCTGCGCCGCGTACTCGCGCACGTCCTGCGTAATCTTCATCGAACAAAAATGCGGACCGCACATGGAGCAGAAGTGCGCCAGCTTGGCCCCTTCCTGCGGCAGGGTTTCGTCGTGGTACTCGCGGGCGACTTCGGGGTCGAGGGAGAGGTTGAATTGATCTTCCCAGCGGAATTCGAATCGCGCTTTCGACAACGCGTTGTCGCGGTATTGGGCGCCGGGATGGCCTTTGGCGAGGTCGGCGGCGTGGGCGGCGATTTTGTAGGCGATGACGCCGTCTTTCACGTCTTTCTTGTTCGGCAGGCCGAGGTGTTCCTTCGGCGTGACATAGCAGAGCATCGCGGTGCCGTACCAGCCAATCATCGCCGCGCCGATGGCCGAGGTGATGTGATCGTAGCCGGGCGCGATGTCGGTCGTGAGCGGGCCGAGCGTGTAGAACGGCGCTTCTCCGCAGGTCTCGAGCTGCTTGTCCATGTTCTCTTTGATCAAGTGCATGGGCACGTGGCCGGGGCCTTCAATCATCACCTGACAATCGTACTCCCAGGCGATGTTTGTCAGCTCTCCGAGTGTTTCGAGTTCGGCGAATTGCGCTTCGTCGTTCGCGTCGGCGATTGAGCCAGGGCGCAGGCCGTCGCCGAGCGAGAACGAAACGTCGTAAGTGGCCATGATTTCGCAGATGTCGCGGAAGTGCGTGTAGAGAAAACTTTCTTCGTGATGCGCGAGACACCACTTGGCCATGATCGATCCGCCGCGGCTGACGATTCCCGTTGTGCGTTTCGCCGTCATCGGAATGTAAGGCAGCCGCACGCCGGCGTGAATCGTGAAATAGTCGACGCCCTGTTCGGCTTGTTCGATCAAGGTGTCGCGGAATATCTCCCAGGTTAGCTCTTCAGCTTTGCCACCGACTTTTTCCAAAGCCTGATAGATCGGGACCGTGCCGATGGGCACGGGCGAGTTGCGTATGATCCATTCACGCGTGGCGTGAATGTTCTTGCCGGTCGAAAGATCCATCACGGTGTCTGAGCCGCATTTGATCGACCAGCGCATCTTCTCGACTTCATCGTCGATGGATGAGAGCACGGCGGAGTTGCCGATGTTCGCATTGATCTTCACGAGGAAGTTGCGGCCGATGATCATCGGTTCGGATTCGGGGTGATTGATGTTCGCGGGGATGATGGCGCGACCGCGGGCGACTTCGTCGCGCACGAATTCGGGCGTGACGAACTGGGGAATTGAGGCGCCGAAGGATTCGCCGCGGTGCTGATGATCGGTTGATGAGCGATCGGTGTGGCACAGACTTAAGTCTGTGCTACTTTGGCCCAGGTTTTCGCGAATCGCGATGAATTCCATTTCGGGCGTGATGATGCCGCGTTTCGCGTAGTGCATCTGCGTCACACACGAACCCTTCTTCGCGCGCAGAGGTGTACGGCGCGGGTAGCACAGACTTAAGTCTGTGCCACTCTGCTTTTCGCGTGCGCGCTCGGCCGCCTCGAAAGTCAAATAGCCATCGTCGATTGGCCGAATATCTCGGCCTTCGTATTCTTCGACATCGCCGCGGCCGACGATCCAATCTCGCCGCATTTGCGCGAGGCCTTTGCGCACGTCCGTCCTGATCGACGGGTCTCCATATGGTCCGGCGGTTTCGTAGACGCGCACTGCCGGATTTTCTTCCAATTCATTTTTGAAGTTGCGCGTCGGGTTTTGGTCGATCTCGCGAAAAGGAACGCGCACGCCGGGTTGATTACCGTGAACGTAGATGCGGCGCGAGTTGGGAAGCGATTGATCAGTTGATGAATCGATTTGTGGTTTGAATGCGGTGCTCATAGGAATCTCCTGAAGTGCGAATCGTGTCAGCGCGGCCGGGCGAGGGTCCAGGATCGATCTTGATCCGGTCGCTATCGCTCGCGGTTCTGACAACTCTGTCGCCCGCTTTGCGGGCTCATGAATCAAACACAATCTGATCCCCGGGTTTCGCTCGCTGCGCTCGCTTCACCCGGGGCTATTTATCTGCCGCCTGCTTCGCAGGCTGGAAACGCGTTTCACTCAACAGCCATCCAGCGCCGGTGACGGTCTTGATCTTTTGCCGGCTGGGCCTATGAGCTGACTCGATCGTCGGTTGCCAACCTCAAGTCACAGCAGCATGATGCTGGTGAAGAACCCTCCCTGCCAGCCCATGTCGCGCGACTTTCGTTCGATGATTTCCAGCTCGCCTTTGTCAAACCAGAGGCCGCCGCATTTCTGACAGGCATCGATGACGACGGCGTCGGCGACGCGACGTTTGATCAGGTCGACGCCATCGACGGGACACTTGCGCGGCGCTTCGCCGAGCGCGTTGACCTTCATCCAACATTCAGAACAGAAACGGTTACCTGAAGTCGATTGCTGCAGCTGGTCCGGCGCAAATGTCTTTGCGCAGCGAAAACAAATCCGATCGTCTACCAATTGTGCTTACCTCCGGGTTGAATTGGCGACGAAACCATCATGCCTGATCGAGCGTGGCTGCGGAAACAAAATGATCGAATTGCGACTTTTTATTCACACCGTGGCTTCAGCCCGGTGTCGCTCACGGCAAAACGAAAACCGAAACCGTTTCAAACGGTTTCTCGTTCAAAATCTCACGCGACAACACCGGGCTTAAGCGCCGGCGTGACTCGGGAAAACTCCCCACCACACGAAAGCACTTCGCGCAAACGATCCGCGGTCTCAACGCTACGCGATCGGTTTTCTTCAAGCGCGGCGCGCGACTTGGCCAGCGGCGTAACCGAGGCGCCCAACTGCAGGTAACGCTTCCACGTGCCGTCGACTTTCAATTCCTTGAACATCGTCAGATTAATTTTGAATCCTGCGGTCATGCTCCCCGTAGTAGTGGCGCCGATCCAATTGTCGGACATCGCTTCGCTATTCGCTCCGCCGCTCGCCGCGGCCTCGGCAGCTCTTAATTCCACGCAGTATTGCGGGTTCAGATTACACGATGTCACATGAAACTGAGCGGCATAGTGCACGAATTCCTTGTCGGCGGACTTTTGCCGCAGATCGAGATTGAGTGGCTCGCGTGTAATTATCGCAGCCTCGTGCAACTCATCAGAATTTCCGCACGAATTGAGCTCGATGGTTTGCGTCTTCTTTTCTTTGCCGTACCCGTAAATTGTGCGCTTGCCCTGACAGCCGCCGGTTAGATCGGAGACGATGCCAAACTGGATGCCGGCGGCGTTGTCGTCGGGCACGCCTGAAGCGGAATCGTCTGAAAGCACGCCGGCAAAACTGATCGTGGCCTTCTCTTCCAGGCTGGGGTGATGTTCGGTGTCGAGGGCCGTCCGTTTCAGTTCGCCGAGATAACTCACGCCGCCGCTGTGCGATTGCGTCGCATTTTCGGCGGGATAGAAATTGACGCCGGCGCCGGCGATCGTTTTCATCATCACGCGCTGTTCAAATGCGACGGTCGCGCGCAACCTGAAGTTCGAAATGGTCTCGTCTTCGGCGCCGTTATCGTTCTTTATTTTGTCGGTGATGTTCGCTTCTTCGGTATAAGTCACGTCGACGTGCATCAGGCCTTCAGCCGGGGCGAGCGCGACGCAATTGGTCCGGCCAAGGGCGGCCGGCGCAAGCATGGATGCTGCCAAAATCCACGCGCTGAGATTTCGAAGATCGATGGCTTTCATTTTGATCGAGTACCTGCCGACAAACGAAAACCGTTCCAGCCCGAAAAAGGATGGAACGGTCAACGGATAACTGTTTCTCCCTTCGACGGTCTTAACCGTATCAGGTTCAAGGGGTCTCCTGGGATTGTGGATTGCGGAATTCGGATTGCGAATTTTGCCCGCATCAACGAATTCGATCAGTCACAATCGTTGGACTCTCAGCCGCTGGATGAATTCGAATTGACGAGTCACCTGCTCTTCAATCCGCATTCCGCAATCGCCAATCCGCAATCGCCCGGCTCCCCCGAAACTATTTTGTTGTCAACAGCATTGGGATTCTAGAACTCTTACCTGAGTCACGCAAACCAACCTGTGGCTTATGACATTTTCAGCGCCTGACCGACGGCAGGATCACGGCGCACGCGCCAGATTTTCGAATCGAGATAGTAATGAATGAAAGCGTAGCCCCACAGAAACGCGATGCCGAGTTGGACCGGCCTGGTTAACGCCGCAGGTGAATCGCCGGTGTGCAGGTTCAGGTAACCCAGGTACTGGCGCGGACCTTGATAGATGATGCCGAAGAGAATTCCGAACGCGAGGTAATAGATCAGCCGCCGAGAGATAACAGCTGCCGGGCCCCAGGCTTCCCTCGATCGTTTAGAAGCGGCACTTGTGCCGCCTGCTGCCGGGACAAGTCCCGGCTCTAAACGGTTGTTGGTAGCTTCCGTGCTGTACTTCTGATTATGAAACCAGATCAGACGTTGGTATTGCAGGTTGTGATAAATCGTCAGAATGGCCACCAGCGCGATCGGCTTCGCCGGCATCGGCGTGAATAAAGCGACCCAGTGCATCGGGATCGCCGCCGCCAGCAAAAGATATTTGGGAACATCGAGCGGCTCGCGCATGAACAGTCGCTGCACTTGCCGAATCAACCAGCCGATGCCGAGCACGATCGTGCCGATCAAGAGAACCAATGCAACTGCTTTCACGCCGCCTCTCAGCATGGGCGGCACGCGCGCCATCGCCGCTGGATCATTCGCGATAAAAGCCACGAACGGATAGTTGAAGGCGAACATCAGGAGCCAACGGTCCAGGGCATTATCAATCGGAGCGAGATCGCCGTTCTTCTTCTTGTACAGCACCATGAAGCCGTAGTGCTGTTTGACGAGGTGGTAATAGGCCCACAGCGCGGCGACAAAAAAGAAAGTGAAACCGGCGCCGAGTAACACCAGCGCCGGACCCAGAATGAAGAAGAGCAGCGAGCCGAGCAGCAGACGCTTGCGCGTCTTCCATTCTGATTTGTCGAAATAAGTGCGCGAGAAAGTGCCGAACACATGCGGCGCGTCGATGAGGATGGCCCAACCGGCGACCATGGGAATCAGCGGCAGCACGCCGGTGACGTACAGAATCAACAGTGCATAGCTCGAGGCGACTGAGCCGATGAACCAGACGAGATCTTCGCGCGCGCTGATGATCCAACGCAGGGAGATGGCGCGGGTGCGCGATTGATCGATTGTTTCAGTAGAAGCGGCCATGGGTAAAACGGGTCAGTACCATCCGCGTGAGCGGATGGATCGCGCGCCACTTATGGGATCCGCGTCACTTGATCCATCCGCTCACGCGGACGGTACTGACCTTATGACTCGCGCAAATCTCTTCCGGTCATCTCGACCGGTTTTTCAAGTTCCAACAACCCCAGCATCGTCGGCGCCACGTCTTCCAACGCGCCGCCGTCACGCAGCTTCACGCCGCTTGATTCTTCATTGATGAGATGAAACGGCACCGGATTGGTGGTGTGCGCAGTATGTGGCTCACCAGTTTTCGGATCGATCATCTGTTCGGCGTTACCGTGATCGGCGGTTATCAGCGTCGTACCTTTGGCGGTGCGCATCGCTTTCGTAATCCACCCGAGACAGGTGTCGACGTATTGAACTGCCTCGATGGTCTTATCGAGCTTGCCGGTGTGACCGACCATGTCCGCGTTCGCAAAGTTCACGATGAACACGTCGGCTTCTTTTCCTTCGATGGCCCGCAACAACTTGTCGGTGATTTTGAAGGCAGACATATCCGGCGCGAGATCGTAGGTCGCCACCTTCGGTGAAGGGACCAACAGCCGCTTCTCGTGCGGGAACTCCTGCTCAGCTCCGCCGTTGAAGAAGTAAGTCACGTGCGCGTACTTTTCAGTTTCGGCCATGCGATAGTTTTCAACTTCATTCACGGCGAACACGCCGGCGAGAATGTGGCGCGGCGCCGTCGGCGGAAAGGCGACCGGCAACGGATAAGTCTTGTCGTAAACGGCGAAACAGACAAAGTGTGTGTGCGGGCGGTTCGGTGTGGGGAATTCTGCGAAGCCGGGAACCGCGATGGCGCTGGTGATTTGGCGCGCGCGGTCCGCGCGAAAGTTAAAGAAAATTATTGAGTCGCCGTCCTCGATCTTCCCTACCGGATTACCATCGTCTCGCATGCAAACGATTGGTTCGACAAATTCGTCAGTCACATTTCGTTCATACGACTTCCTGATCGCCGCAACGGGATCGTTAGTCCGCTCGCCTTCACCGTTGACTAACAACTTGTAGGCTTTCTCTGTCCGCTCCCAGCGCTTGTCGCGGTCCATCGCATAGTAGCGTCCGACGACGGTGGCAACTTCGCCTACGCCAATCTCTCGACATCTTTGTTGCATCGCTTCGACGTATTTCACCGCCGAAGACGGCGGCGTGTCGCGGCCGTCGAGGAAGCAATGCACGAAGACGCGTCGGACGCCTTTCTCTTTTGCGAGTCGCAACAGCGCATACGCGTGCTCCTGCGATGAATGGACCATGCCGTCCGAGACCAGACCCATGAGGTGTAGCGCGCGATCGTGTTTGACTGCGTTATCGACGGCGGCATTCAGCGCCAGGTTGTGAGAGAACCCGCCGCTTTCAATTTCATGATTGATGCGTTCGACGTCGGTACGTAGCACGCGACCGGCGCCGAGGCATAGATGGCCGACGTTGGAATTGCCCATGATGCCGTGCGGCAGTCCGACGCATTCGCCGGATGCTTCCAGCAACGTGTGCGGGTACTTCTCGCGAATCTCGTCATAGAAAGGCATCTGCGCCAGGGCAATCGCGTTGCCCTCGCGCTCGGCGCGATAGCCGAAGCCATCGAGAATGATCAGCGTGAGCGGGGTCTTCTTCTTATTGAAGGCCATTATGATTTCGTCTGAAATTTAGTCCCGCAGACCGGGCATTGCACGAGATGAGTGACGCCGCTGATC
>DATANL010000031.1:0-6359 GCA_036266295.1 Pyrinomonadaceae bacterium
CTGGCGGCGGCGATTGATGGTAAAGATCCTTACACCCGCGGTCATTCGGAGCGCGTTTCCCGTTTCTCAGTGGCGACCGCTCAAGCTCTGGGGCTGACGGAAACTGAGATCGAAAAGATTCGCATCAGTTCGCTGTTGCACGATGTTGGCAAGATTGGTATCGATGACAGTGTCTTGAAGAAACCTTCCGCTTTAACTGATGAAGAATTCGAAATCATGAAGTCGCATCCGCAGAAAGGCTACAAGATCATGTCGCAGATTCCGGCGATGCGTGACTTCCTGCCCGGCATGTACATGCACCACGAAATGATCAATGGCCAGGGATATCCGCAAGGTTTGCAAGGCGATCAAATTCCGATGCAGGCCCGCGTCGTTTCGGTCGCTGACACCTTTGATGCCATGACCACTGAACGTCCTTATCAACGCGCGATGGAGTTGGAGGCTGCGCTCACCCGGCTCAAGAGTTTCGTCGGCACCCGTTACGACGCGCGCGTCGTGGCCGCCTTTGTGGCCGCCTGCGAAGCGGGCAAGATTCGTCCGGGCGTGACCCGCATAATTCGCAAGCAAAGCGACTTCCGTAACATTCAACCGCTGCCCTTAATCCCCACGCCTGATTCAGTCATCGCCGTCAGCTAGTCAGAAACCCGACCGTCAGGGAGGGTGCAACTTTGAACTTTTTAACGCGCTATTTGTGGGGCTAGGGCACCCTTGCTCACGCGTGGGTTTCTGACTGTGCGCCGCTTCTGCTTATAATCGGACTCAATCCGTTATGTGTCAGAAGCCCGACCGTCAGGGAGGGCCTCGTTATGAAACGAGCCCTTGCTGACGCGCGGGCTTCTGACACAAAGGAGTCATTGATGCCGTTTTGGCGAAGAAAAAAGGAGCAGTTTGTCTCGCTCGGACTTAACCGCGAGGTCGCGGAAGAACCGATTGCGGAGCTGCCCAAAGCTGCGGATGCCGAACAGGCATCACTCGCAAGTGAACCGGAAAAGATTGAACCTGCCCGGCCCAGCGCCGCGTCGCCGTGGCAGACGTCTGTGCTGGGACTTGATCTTTCGATTGAACAACTGCAAGCCCGCGAGGCTGCGCTCGAGCAGGAATTCTCGGCCCGTTTTCGCCGGGCGGTGGCCGCTACGCGCGAGTCTTTGTCAGAGCGAATCGATACGGTTTTCGCCGGCGCGAAACGAATCGATGCGGAGCTGCTCGATGAACTTGAAGAGGTCCTGATCGGGGCCGATATCGGGGTGCCGACGACGATGCACATCCTCGAGACGGTGCGTCGTGGCATCAGTCGCAAAGAGATCGACGACATTGAGAAATTGAAAGCTTCGATCAAGTCTGAATTACTTTCGATTCTGCAAGCGTCGGAAAACCAAGGCGTCGCGTCTGAGAATTCGGTTCCCGACAACATCGCTCCTTACGTGATGATGATTGTGGGGGTGAACGGTGTCGGTAAGACGACGACGATTGGCAAACTCGCGCAGCGTATCAAAGCTGAAGGCAACGACGTTTTGATTTGCGCAGCGGATACATTTCGGGCGGCGGCTTCGGACCAATTGGCCATCTGGGCCGAACGAACCGGAGTCCCTTTGATTCAGCAGAAACAGGGAACTGATCCGGCCGCGGTGCTTTTCGATTCGATGAAAGCGGCAAAGGCGCGCGGGTCCGACGTGCTGATTGTCGATACCGCCGGGCGCTTGCATAACAAGTCGAACCTGATGGCCGAGCTCGAAAAAATGAAACGAGTCGCGGGCCGCGAAGTCGAAGGTGCGCCGCACGAAACGCTGCTCGTCGTCGATGCCGTAACCGGTCAAAACGGATTGGAGCAGGCGCGGCAGTTCTTGAAAGTCGCGGGCGTGACGGGCATTGTGTTGACCAAACTCGATGGCACGGCGAAAGGCGGCATCGCCGTCGCGATCGCGAAAGAACTCGGTTTGCCGATTCGTTATGCGGGTATTGGCGAGAAGGTCGACGATCTGGTGGTGTTCGATCCTGAGCAGTACGTGAATAGTTTATTTAATTGACAGTCAAATGTTATCCGTCCGTTTAGAGCGCGGACTCGTCCGCGCCGGACCTGCCGGACAAGTCCGGCGTCTAAACGATCGTAAATAATTTAATCCGTGACAGACAGATCACAACTCGACCAGGTAATGATGCAGCGCGCGCTCGAGCTCGCGGAGCGGGGCGTGGGCCAGGTCAGTCCCGGGCCCTTAGTCGGCACCGTGATTGTTGACGAGCGCGCTGAGGTTGTCGGCGAAGGTTTCTATCTTTACGACCAGGTGAAACACGCCGAGACCGTGGCGCTCGAACAAGCGGCAGACAAAGCCCGCGGCGGCACAGCCTACGTTTCATTAGAGCCGCACGCCCACCAGGGTCGCACCTCGCCGTGTTCCGATGCCTTGATTAAGGCCGGCATCAAACGCGTGGTCGCTCCTATCGATGATCCGAACCCGAAGGTTTCTGGTCGCGGATTCACCCATTTGCGCGAAGCCGGAGTTTCAGTTGAGACCGGCGTGATGGCCGACGAGGCCGCGCGTCTGAATGAAGCCTACATTCATTTCATGCGCACCGGCCGGCCGTTCGTACATCTGAAGATGGCGGTATCTTTGGATGGCAAGGTCGCAACGGCAACCGGCGACTCGCGTTGGATTACCAGTGAAGAATCACGCGCGCGCGTTCATGATTTACGTCATCGATACGACGCCATCATGGTCGGTGGGCGGACAGTCCGCGCCGACGATCCTTTGCTCACCGATCGTTCCGGCCGCAAGCGTCGACGGCCGCTGGTGCGCGTGGTGATCGAGCAGTATCTGCGTCTCTCGCCTGAATCGCAGCTGGCGCAAACGACTGACGCCGGACCTGTAATCATCTTTGCGCATGAGGAATCTGATTCTGAAAATCTGACGGCCCTGCAATCACGTGGGATAGAAGTGATTTGCCAGGAGAGCTCCGTGCTCGATCTCGGTGCGACGCTCGATGAATTAGGCAGGCGATCGCTGCAGAGCGTGTTGGTCGAAGGCGGGCCGCTGCTCGCCGGCCTTCTGCTGGAAGCGGAGCTGGTCGACAAGGTGACTTTCTTCGTGGCTCCCATAATTATCGGCAGCCAGGACGCGCCGTCGGCGATTGGCGGCGGCGGTGTCGAGAAAATATCGGAAGCGCCGCAACTGGAACGCGTAGAGGTCAGCACCCACGGCCGCGACGTCGAAATCACAGGCTATCCGAAGGTCAAGGGATGAGGGATGAGGGATGAGGGATGAAAAGAATCGAGCTTCGCCGGCGGTTGCTGAAGACGCGCGTATTCATCCCTCATCCCTCCGCCCTCACCCCTCCGCCAAGCGGCGCTTCGGCCAGAACTTTCTCACGGATCGGAATGTGGTAGATCGAATCATCGCCGCGGTCGATCCCAAGCCCGACGAAACCATCATTGAGATCGGACCGGGTCGTGGCGCGCTGACTGCAAAGTTGTTGGCTGCGGCAGGTCGCGTCGTGGCAATCGAGTTCGACCGCCAACTGGTCCCGCGACTACGTGAACAATTTTCAGACTCAACGTTTCAATTAATCGAGGGCGATGCGCTGACGGTCGACTTCTGCGAAGTCATCGCGCCGGCAGAAACTGCCCGCGTCGTCGCCAATCTTCCTTACAACATCGGCACCGCGATTCTGCAGAGGCTAATCGAGCAGCGTCACTGCCTCTCGGACATGACGTTGATGTTGCAACGCGAAGTCGTCGATCGAATTACGGCGCCGCCGGGTTCGAATGATCGCGGATACTTTTCGGTCTTCGTCGAAGCGTATTGCGAAACCGAAAAGCTGTTCGATGTTTCCCCGCAGTCATTCCGTCCAGTGCCGAAGGTTTGGAGCACGGTCGCGCGTTTGCGCGTACGTGAGCGCATTGCCGCTGACGTGAAGGACGAGAATCTGTTGTGGCAAATCGTCAGTGCGGGATTCGCCCATCCGCGTAAGACGATTCTCAACAATCTGCGCGAAGCGCCTGAACCTATTCAGGAATTGTTGAAAAAGCGCGGCGGCGCCAGCATTGTGCTCTGCGATGCGGGCCTTACGCCTCTCAGGCGCGCGGAAACTTTTGCTTTGGAAGAGTGGGCGCTGTTGGTGAATGCGATCGTCTGAGTTGAGGCCGCGGCGCGCATTCATTCAAGCATCGGCGGAACAGTTAACTTGAGATGAACCCGCGAAATTCATTGCGATTAACGGACGCATGCGCCACCGAGTTGATGAGATGATGAAACCAACCGTGAGAAATCTTCAAAACGTAATCGGGAGCGCCGCCGGCACGAACAGACATTGTTCCCGGTTGGTCGTCCGCCATGAATTGAATGTCAATCGGGATGCCGCCTTCGTGGACCAGTTCGCAACGTAGCCATTTGTAGAAGATGTGTTCGACTGGCTGACATTCCCCGCGAAATTCAACGCTGATGCGAACGGAATGAGTGCCGATAAGAAACCGTTCGAAAGCAGCGCGATCCCCCACGGCGTTCCGGTCAGGAAATTGGCGGCGAGCAGTCGCGGCAACGGCAGCGAGCGCACTCGGGAATGCGCCTTCGAGACGGTCGTTCTCCCAAAGGAAAAGAGCGTCTTCAACTCGCGCGCGGATGCTCATGACTCAAACATACAAGAGGCGGAAATAAATGGGTCGCATTATTTCGCGATTGACGATGCGAAGTTCGGACTGTTGGGATTTAATCCAAGGTTCGGGTTACGCCGCCGCCGGAGCAATCTCCCGCTTAATTCGCTTCGCGTTCCGAATCTCAGCCACGCGCAGGTCATAGGCAGCCTGCAAGTTCAGCCACGAACGCGCGTCTCCACCGAAGTAGCGCGCTAATCTCATCGCTGTATCAGCAGTGATACTGCGACGTTCACGAACGATGTCATTAACGCGAGCGGAGGGGACGTTGAGTGCTTTTGCGAGTGCGCTTCCACTCATCCCCATGGGGACCAAAAAATCCTCACGAAGTATCTCACCGGGATGCACTGGTCGCATGCGATTCTTAAACATCTTTCTAATCCTCAATGATAATCAACGATTTCAACGTCCGCCGGGCCTTCCTTCGTCCAACGGAAGCAAATGCGTAACTGATCGTTTATTCGAATGCTATGCGCCCTTTGCGTTCGTGTTTGAGCGCTTCCAGGCGATTGCCTGGTGGCGATCTAAGGAACTCTAACGTATGCGCAGCTTCAAGTTGTGCCAGCTTCCTGGTTGCGACCTTTATTACCTGAGAGAATCGCTTGTTCTTACCAGTCTCAAACAACGCTTGCGTGTCCGGACAGCGGAAGCTATTAATCACTCGTTCATGTTAGACCGGGCGTGCGAACCGGGCAAGGCTAGTCTCGTCTGTCGCGGACAATAACTTTCACACCGTTCTTCGGACGCAGAGACATCGCCGGATAAGTTTCCACCGGATGGCCGGGAACGAGTTCGAGCCGGTATCTTTGTCCGATCGTCGCCAGCACCAGGATCATTTCCATCATCGCGAATGATGCGCCGACGCAGGCCCTGGGTCCGCCGCCGAAAGGGAAGTACGCGTACTTCGGAAGTTGCGCTTCAAACTCCTCGGTCCAGCGGTCAGGTTTGAACGCGAGTGGGTCGTCGAAGAATCGCGGGTCGCGTTGCGTCACCCATTGAAAGACGAAGACCTGCGTTCCGGCGGGCACGCGATAACCGCCGATTTCGCAGTCGGCGACAGCTTCGCGGCCCAGGCCATACGCAGGTGGATAGAGTCGCATCACCTCTTTGGCGATTTGTTCGGTGTATTTCAAACGCGGAAGATCATCGAAACCCGGATCGCGATCGCCGATCACTTCGTCGAGTTCGGCGTGAAACTTCGCCTCGGCGTCCGGGTTACTTCCCAACAGGAACCAGGCCCACGCCAGCACCAGGGCCGTCGTCTCGTGTCCCGCGAGAAACAAAGTCATGACTTCGTCGCGAAGTTGCTGGTCACTCATGCGGCTGCCGTCTTCGTCCTGCGCTTTCAGCAACATCGAGAGCAAGTCGCCGGTGTCGTCGTGCTGACGCCGTTCAGCAATGATTCGATAGACGACGCGATCAATCTTCTTTGCGAGCCGATGAAATCTTATGTGTTGTGGCGTCGGCAGTCGATTATTCAAGATCCATTTCAGCGTGGCCTGCGCGGCGAATGGTTTGACGAGTTCCCCCAGCGTTTCACCAACGCGATCGACATCGCTGGAAACGTCTGAATTGAACAGGCAGCGCACGACGATTTCCAGGGTGAGTCGCATCATGTCGCCGTGCATGTCGCGCGTTTCGCCGTCGGTCCATGATGAAGTCAAACGCCTGGTGTAATTGATCATGGTGTCGGCGTAGTTCGCGATCCGATGTCGAT
>DATANL010000032.1:0-13092 GCA_036266295.1 Pyrinomonadaceae bacterium
ACTCGCAACAACGCAACAGAGTTTCACTGAGCATCAGAAGATTAGACTTTACGGTGAGAGCCCTGAAGGCGGCTCGGAAGCCATCTGTCATAACGCGGTCGTCGAGGATCTCGCCCTCCCGGGCCAGATCGTGATCGGCACTGACTCGCATACGTGCATGGCCGGCGTGCTGGGCTGCTTCGCTTTCGGTGTGGGCTCAACCGACATGGCCAATGCCTGGTTCACCAAGGACATTCGCATTCGTGTTCCTGAAACTGTTCGTTACGTGCTGAAGGGCAGGAAGCGCGCGGACGTGGCGGCCAAAGATGTCATGCTCTACATCCTCGCGAGCGATTACATGAGGTCGAGCAAAGGCATCGGTAAGGTTTTGGAATTTGCCGGCGAAGACTTGATGAACTGGTCGATGGATGAGCGCGCGACGTTGACGAACATGTCCGTCGAAGCGGGCGGCTTTACCGGCATTATTGAGCCTGACGAAGCGACGCTCGCTTACATCGTGACGACTCGCGGCCTTGATGCTGACGAAGTGCGAAAAGGATTTATCTATAGCGACGCTGACGCTGAATACGCGGCCACGTTCGAAATTGATCTCAATGAGATTCGCCCGATGGTCGCGCTGCCCGGCGATCCGCGCAACGGCATTCCCATCGATCAGCTCGAGCAGGAAGTTCGCATCGACGCCGCGTACGGTGGCTCATGCACCGGCGGCAAGATGGCCGACATGGACATGTACGCGCGCGTTCTGCAGAACGCTCTCGCGCACGGCAAGCGCGTCGCGCCCGGCGTTCATCTCTACCTCCAATTCGGTTCGCAGAAGATCAAACAGTACGCGCGACAGAAAGGCTACATCGAAATCTTTACTGAAGCCGGCGCCGAATTGATCGACCCAAGCTGCGGCGCCTGCATCAACGCCGGCCCCGGCGCATCGAAGACCGCCGAGACGGTAACGGTCAGCGCACAGAACCGAAACTTCCCCGGCCGCAGCGGCCCCGGAAAACTTTATCTCGCTTCACCTTATGTGGTAGCGGCTTCAGCCATCGCCGGGAAGATTGTCGAGCCTGATGAGTTTTTGGAAAAGGCATCCTGAAACTCGACCACTCGAACGAGCTGGCCTGTTCCTTTGTAATTCACACTGGGCTTTAGCCCGGTGGCTAAGTTGGCGTGAAGAGTATCGCAGAGCTCGAAGAAAGCGGCTCCCCGCTCCCCAGTGCGGAAAGGCTGGCCTTTCCGCGAGGGTAAAAAGTTTTTCGCGGCGGCAAGTCGCCAGCCCGACTTTCGCTGTCGGTTCAGCTCGTGATTCGCCACTTTTGCTGAGGCAAAGCTACTCGAACGCGACAACCTGCATCATAGGTTCGTCCCCCGGGTCCCCAGTCAGTTCATCAAGTCATCCAAAAACTGGAGTATCTATGTTGAAAAAATCAGCCTCGTGCCTTGCACTCGTCGTTGTATTTGCGTTGGGTGCAGTTATCGCCCACGCTCAATCAGATGACAAGAAGTTTGAAATCGGCGGCCAGTTTTCCGTTTTGCGTGTTCCGCAGCCGATCGTCAGTGTAACCACCTTGCCCTGCATCGTCGCGCCTTGCCCATTTACGAGCGTTGCGACCCAGAACCGCGCCACCAACTACGGTTTTGGCGGTCGCTTCGGTTACCGCGTGTCAGAGCACTTTACGCTGGAAGGCGAAGGCAATTTTTTCCCACATGACGGCGTGCTCGATGCCGGCCGCAAGATTCAGGGTTTCTTTGGCGTGAAGGCGGGCAAGCGATTTGAGAAGATTGGTGTTTTCGCTAAAGCGAGACCCGGCTTTATTCGATATTCAAGAGGCGATTATCGCGAACCGGGCGGTCCTTGTATAGCTATATTCCCGCAGCCAATCGGCTGCTTCCAGGCGCAGGGCCGCACGAGTTTCGCCATCGATCTCGGCGGCGTCTTCGAGTATTACCCGACCAAGAGAACCATTATTCGATTTGACGCAGGCGATACAATCGTCCGCTTGCCGGCGCGTAACGTCGCGGCGTTTCAATCGAATACGGCTTCTTTCCTGAGTCTGGTGGTGGTTCCTGCGCCGGCTGAAACCAGAAACCACTTTCAGGCCAGCGCCGGGTTTGGCTTTCGCTTCTGAAGCCAATCATCTCATTCCAGCCTCAAGTTGGCGTCTGACCGAGGAGAATTGGCGGCTGGCTGGGAACGCGGACGTCCTCGTCCGCATAACTGTGTGATTTACGCTGACTGCGGATGCGGACGTCCGCGTTCCCAGCAAAACGTACCACTCCGTCAGCCTTGATGATACTTCCAATTTCCTGCTTCTCGTGTATCATAACGCCGCTTTTCGATCCCTTGATTTCGTGATCCAGGCAGGCTTTTGCTGAACCTGGAAGGAGTAGAACCCGATGTTGAGAAAGTCCCTTCTCGTATTTTTTATTTTGTGTGCAGCCATTCTGATCGGTTGCAGCAAAACCGAAACTAGCAATAGCAATACCGCGGCCGACAATTCGAATAAATCCGGTACCAGCACGTCGGGCACGACGGGCACAACTTCATCCGGCGACAAGATTGGCGTGGCCGAATGCGATGATTATATTGCCAAGTATGAATCCTGTCTGAGAGACAAGGTCCCGCCCGCCTCGCGCGCGCAGATGGAAGCTTCATTCAAACAGGCCCGCGATGCCTGGAAGAAAGCTGCCGAAACTCCCCAGGGGAAGACCTCGCTCGCCGCTGCCTGCAAGCAGGCCAGCGATGCCGCGGCTGCCGGTATGAAGGCTTACGGCTGCGCCTGGTAAGCAACTGTCAATCGATGAGCTTCGTCTAAGGCGAAGCCTGGAGTAACGCGAACAAGGGATGCGGGAACCATTCGCATCCCTTGACTTCCGCCCACAGAAATTTTCTGACGCATTCAGCATTAAAGGAATCTCGACATGAAAACACATCTCTATCGCTCAATCGCCGTCGCTCTGCTCGCGTTGTTCTTTGCGCAATCGTCGTTTGCTACTTGCGGCGGCGGTGGTGGTGGCGGTGGCGGCGGTACGTCGAACAACGGGGGCGGCGGTGGCGGTAACAATCCGCCGGTCTATAACGTGCCCTGGAACATCAAGCCGGCTACGCAACCCGGTGGTTTGGTTCTTTATTGGTTTCTGTCCAGCAATGCCGAATTTCAGAATTCAAGCTTGCGACAATCCCGGATTCTGCAGGTGTATTCGGGGCAATGCGTGTGGATGCAACTCGCGGACATGAAGGTCGCCAACGCTGACAAGCTGATTGGCGAATCGAAACTGCCGGTGGCCGTGCTCGCCAACTCCGATGGGACGCCCATCAACAAGGTCGAGAATACGGGCGGCAAACTGAAAGTTGCTGACGTCGAGAAGCTGGTTGATACCGAGATGAAGCAGCGCAAGTCTTCGGCTGCAGCGCGGATGAAAGATGCTGCCGATAAAGCCAAAGCGGGCGACAAGGATGGCGCCGTCGCGATTTACAAATCAGTCGCCGAGCAGAAGTGCCTGCTCAAAAAAGAAGCCAGCGAGGCGTCGAAAGAATTGAAGAAACTCGGGGTCGCAGAGATCGGAGCAATTCAGACGATTCGCGAACCGATCGTCGAACGGCGGCGAAGCGCGATGATTGAGCGGACGATGAGACAAGGTCTGATTGCTGAGATGAATGCGAAGTATCCGCTCGCTAATCAGTTCTACCAGCGCGCGCACCGGATGGACCCGGCCGATCCGACGCCGCTGCGTTATCTCGGCGAGAACTATCGCCACAACATCGGCGCGTGGGACAAAGCGCGCGAGGTCTTCAACCAAATTCTCGACATGCCGGCTGATCCGCTTTCGCGGGCAGTCGCTTTTCATGGTCTCGGCAAGATGACGATTCATGACGGTGAATTCAAAAAGGGTCTGGCCTTGATGGAGCAGTCCGTCGCCGAATATCCGTTGGCGCTTGCGTATCGCAACCTGGCGGTGTACTGGAATTCCGAAAACGATCCGGCGAAAGGTAACGAGTACACGCAAAAAGCACTGGCTCTCGATCCGAAGGATCCTTACAACCTCGTGTTTGCGGCGGTGTTCATGGCGGCAAATGGCAAGAAGGACGAGGCTTTGAAGATCGCCAGGGCGAACATGAATTTGATGCCCGCGTCATACAACCTGGCCGCCATCTTCGCGCAGAACGGAGAGAAGGACCGGGCGCTCCAGATGCTGCGACGCCACTTCTATCAATACGAGCGCTACCACGCCGTGCGCGAGAAGGAGATGATGGAAGCGCGCGTCGATGCGGTGTTCGAATCGATTCGCACCGACAAGGAATTTGTCGCGCTGACCAAAGATGCCGACGGCCGTCTGCCGATTCCGATGAAGGGCATGCCGGCGACCCAGGCGCAGCCAAATCGGTAACAGAACCCGACCGTTAGGGAGGGTGCTTCGTTTTATTTTAAAGGCGGGCTTCGGCCCGCCTTTCTGTTCAGCATTGACGCGCACCAAGACTTCAGAAGAGCGCGAAACCGGAATTCCGCTTGAGGAAGCCCGTGACAAGCTTGGAATTTGATCAACTCGCTTTCGACGATCTTGCCTGGTGGATTCAGCAAGATCGCAAGAAAGCCCTCCGCATTATTTAACTCGTCAAAGACATTCAACGCGATGCGTTCAAAGGCATAGGAAAGCCTGAGCCACTTAAGCATGAATTAAAGGGTTGTTGGTCGCGACGAATCGACCAGGAACATCGCGTCGTTTATCAGATTCTTCCTGACAGGATCAGGAGTCTAGCCTGCCGTTATCACTACTAGGTTTTTCAAGATTAAGCTTGCGGATACACGCAAAGGTGCTCCCACGTTTGTGGTTTACGATCCCGCCAGCTATCCTAACTGTTTGCCCTTAGCGGCAAGTTCACTACAAAGGCATTACTCGAATGGAAAGCAGCAAAATCCGCAACATCGCTATCATCGCCCACGTCGATCACGGGAAGACCACGCTCGTCGATGCCATGCTCAAACAAGCCGGCACTTATCGTGACAACGAAACCATCGTCGACCGCGTCATGGACTCGATGGACCTCGAGCGCGAGCGCGGCATCACCATCATGGCCAAGAACGCCGCGGTCCGTTATGGCGATTACAAAATCAATATTCTCGATACTCCGGGTCACGCAGATTTTGGTGGCGAAGTCGAACGGGTTCTGAAAATGGTTGACGGCGTGATGCTTTTGGTTGACGCCGCCGAAGGATGTCTGCCGCAGACGCGATTTGTCCTGCGCAAAGCCCTGGAACAGCGGCTGCCCGCGATTGCCGTCGTTAACAAGATCGATCGACAGGATGCGCGGCCGGAAGAAGTCGTTAACGAGATCTATGAACTTTTCATCGATCTCGATGCCACCGACGAGCAGATTGAGTTCCCGATTCTGTATTCGATTTCGCGCGATGGCGTTGCGAAGAAGGCCCTGACAGATGAATCCACGACCTTAAAGCCCCTTTTCGATCAAATAATTGAGACCATTCCGGCGCCGCGGGCGCTGCGCGACGATTCGTTGCAGTTGCTGGTCGCCAATGTGGATTACAACGAGTACGTGGGTCGCCTGGCGATTGGGCGAATCGGCTCCGGCGAGATTGCGCGCAATCAGGAGATTGCAATCGCCAAACGAGACGGCTCGATTCAAAAAACCCGGGTGAAAGAGCTCTACATCTTTGAGGGTTTGAAGCGCGAACTTGCAGAGAGCGCCGGCGTCGGTGAGATCGTCGCGCTCGCGGGGGTCGAAGGTATCAACATCGGCGAGACGATTACCTCGCCGGATAATCCGAAGCCACTGCCGTCAATTGCCGTCGATGAGCCGACGATCGCGATGATCTTCAGCGTGAACAACTCGCCGTTCGCCGGAATTGAAGGGCAATACGTAACTTCGCGGCAGATCAAAGAGCGTCTTGATCGTGAAGTGCTCGGCAACGTTGCGATTAGGGTTGAAGAAACTGAATCGCCTGATCAATTCAAAGTGTCCGGTCGCGGCGAACTCCAGCTTTCGATTCTGATCGAGATGATGCGCCGCGAAGGTTACGAGCTTCAGGTATCGAAACCGGAAGTGATCACTCGTCGCGTTGACGGCCAGGTGCAGGAACCGATCGAGCTGGTGGTGGTTGATTGTCCCGAAGAATTCATCGGCGTGGTCACCGAGGCGATGGGCCGTCGCAAAGGCCAGATGATGAAGATGGTCAATCACGGAACGGGACGCGTGCGCATGGAATTTGAAACGCCGTCACGTGGCCTGATCGGTTTTCGCGGAGAGTTTCTAACCGAGACGAAGGGCACCGGTTTGCTGAACACTCTGTTTCTGCGCTTTGACAAATGGACAGGCGAAATGAAGGGTCGCGGCGCGGGTTCGTTGGTGGCCGATCGCCTGGGTGAATCGACCACCTATGCACTCTACAATTTGCAGGAGCGCGGCACTATGTTCATTCGGCCCGGTACCAAGGTTTACGAAGGCATGATCGTTGGGGAAAACGCGCGCGCCGTCGATCTTGACGTGAATGCCATCAAGGAAAAGAAGCTGACAAACATGCGGGCCTCGGGTTCAGACGAGGCGATGCGATTGGTGCCGGTCAAGGATTTATCGCTGGAAGAGGCGCTCGAGTTCATCGCCGGAGACGAGCTGGTCGAGGTGACTCCCAAGTCGATTCGCCTAAGGAAACGCGTCCTAAAAGCCAACGAACGGCCGAAAAAAGAAAATTAGTTTGGCCGAAACCCCAATCGTGGTATCTTGTGCCGACCCAGAGCGCACTTATTGAAACCAGACCTCGCTGGTCGCGTGTAATCATCAATTTTCTGAACGCGACATTAATAATTTGAAACCTTTTTTGACCGAACGACACAGACTTTAAGCAAGAACCGGGTATTCGCCTTTAGCAAAACTAGTTGATGCCTTCCCCGGGAGCGTTTATGAACGGCTTCGCATCAAGACACTTGCTCGCCCTCGCTCTGCTGCTCATGCTGGCGGCGAGCGCCCTCTCTCAACAAACTTCGATCTCCATCAAAGGCACGGTCACCGATCAACTCGGCGGATTAGTGGTCGGCGCGAATGTGGCCGCAAAGGACAGTAAGGGCAATTCTGTTACGGTGACCACGAACGACGACGGCATCTATCAATTTCATAACTTGCTTCCCGGCCGCTATGACCTGATAGTCACCGCAACCGGTTTCAGTACGCTCGACGAGAAGAACGTTGAGCTGAAGGCCGGCAAGCCACTGGTGCACGATATGCAGTTGGCCGTCGGTTCGGTCGAACAGATCGTCACGGTCGATAACAAGGGCGTCAGCACCGACTCTGATCGCAACGGCGATGCGGTCGTGCTCGGCATGAAAGAACTTGAGGCGCTGCCCACCGATCCGGACGCGCTGGCCGCGGCGTTGCAGGCGATGGCCGGCCCCAGTCTCGGCGACGACAGCGGCGGAGCCCCGCAAATCAAGGTTGATGGTTTTTCGAATGGGAAAATTCCGCCGAAGGAACAGATTCGCGAAGTGCGCATCAATTCCAATCCTTACTCCGCTGAAAATGAATATCCCGGCTGGGGCGGAATTGAAATTTACACGCAACCCGGCTCTGACAAATTCCATGGCAGTGCATCATTTGGTTTCAATGATGAAAGCCTGAACTCGCGCAATCCGTTTGCGCTGGTGCGGGCGCCCTATCAACAACGGTCGTGGAATTTCAATCTGACCGGGCCGCTGCGAAAGAAGCGCGCGTCCTTCAGCACTTATTTCGGACGTTCCGCGACGGACAACAACGCGATCATCAACGCGACCACACTTGATCTAATAACGCTGAAACCCACGACGGTTAATCAAACTATCGTGACGCCGAGCGTCTGGAATAATTTCGGCGGGCGTGGTGATTTCAAAATAAACAAGAAGCACACGCTGGTTGCCGGGTACGAATTCAGCAACAGTTATCAGGATCCGGCGGGCATCGGTGGTTTCTCGCTGCCGTTGCGCGGTTATCGTTCAGAGAGCGTCTATCACTCGTTGCAGATGACCGAAACGGCGATGATCAACGAGAAGATGGTCAACGAGACGCGTCTGCAGATAACTCACAATGTCTATCGCCAGACCGCCAGGAACGCGATTCCGGCGTTGAATGTTTCGGAGTCGTTCTTTGGCGGTGGTTCGCAGGTAGGAAATTCATCGAGCAACCAGGATCGCGGCGAGCTGCAGAACTTTACCTCGTGGCAGTCGGGCAAGCACTTCATTAAGATTGGCGGCCGACTACGATACGTCAGCCTTAAGAGCATCTCGCCTTCGAATTTCGGCGGCACGTACACTTTCTCGGGCGGCGCGGGACCGGCGCTGGATGCGAACGATCAAATCATTCCCGGCGCCGCGCCTTTGGCGCTCACCAGTCTGGAGCGATATCGGCGAACCCTTGCATTTCAACGCGCAGGATTGAACGGCGCGCAGGTGCGAGCCCTCGGCGGCGGGCCGACGCAGTTTTCGATCGCGGGCGGCAATCCGCAGGCAGACGTCACCCAAAGCGATGTCAGCTTCTATGCTCAGGACGAGTGGAAGCTGCGACAGCACCTCACGATTTCACCGGGGTTGCGCTACGAGAACCAAAACAACATCGACAGCAATTTGAATTTCGCACCACGCATCGGGTTTGCCTGGTCGCCGATGTTTGGCCGGCGCAAGTCGACGCCGCCAATGAATACCAAGCCTGTTACGCCGGCGATGCCGGCGGGCGACGCAAAGACCGCCGCTGCCGGCGCCGCACCGGCGACGACCACCGCGGCGACAACGCCGGCCACGACCAGCAAACCAGCGGACGCAAAGAGCACCACGACAACAGCGACAACAACTACAACGGCGGACGCGAAGACCGCGACGAATGCTGCGCCAACGGTCGCCATGAAGCCCCCAGCCGCGCCGCCAAAGCCGCCTTCGACGGTAATCAGAGGCGGAATCGGCATCTTCTACCAGCGCATTTCTGAATCTCTGATTTTGAATGCCGAACGCTTCAACGGCGAGAACCAGCAACAATTCGTGGTGACTGATCCCGCAGTGCTCGATCTGTTTCCTGCCATTCCGCCGATCGAAGCACTCAATGCTTTTAAATTGCCTCAGACGCGGCAGCAACTGTCGCCTGATCTGACGGCCTTCACTTCGGTGCGCGGATCGGTAAGCGTCGAGCACCAGATCAACAAGACCTACCGGGTTGCGTTCAACTACTCGTTCGGCCGCATCACACATGCTCTTCGCACAGTGAACATCAACGCGCCGCTCGGCGGCACTTTCAATCCGGCCGATCCAACGAGTGGGGTGCGACCGCTCGGGAAGAGCGCGGGCAACATCCTCGAATATCAATCGAACGGTTACAACCGTTATCAGCAGCTGAACGTCAATTTCAGCGGCAGCTTATTCAAGAAGGTTGGGTTCTACCTAAACTACAATTTGGGCAAAACCAACGGCATCGATGGCGGTAGCAGCGGTTCACCGCTGGACGCTTACGATTTTTCCAACGAATGGAGCCGCGGCAATTACGACGTACGCCATCGCTTCTACACCTATTTGAATTGGCAAAACAAAACCGGCTGGAGTCTTAACTCGTTTATCAACGCCAGCTCGGGTTCGCCATTCAATATCACCACCGGGCACGACACCAACGGCGACAACGCGTTCAGCGAGCGGCCGGCCTTCGCCACTGATCCGAACAAACCCGGCGTCATCATCACGCCTTACGGCGCGCTCGATCCGAATCCGGTTGCCGGCCAAAAGCTCATTCCGCGAAATTTCGGTCAGGGGGCGGCTTTCATTTCGGTGAGTCTGGGTGCGGCGAAGACCTGGAAGTTCGGCAAAGCAATTCCGCCACCATCACCGCCGGCAATCGCGGGCGCGGTGGTCAGCACGACCGCGGCCGCAGCCCCACCGGGGAACGCGAAACTTCCGGCCAAGCCACCGATCCAGCGTCCGTATTCTCTGACGTTCTCAGTCTATGCGAGCAATTTGCTTAATCGTAATAATCGCGGCAACCCGGTCGGCAACATGTCTTCGCCTTATTTCCTCAAGTCGACCGTTTCGTCTGGGCAGTTCTTTTTCTTCGGACCTGGCGGCATCGGCGGCGGTTCATCGGGCAACCGCAACATCTCGTTCCGATTGCGGCTGGGTTTCTGACGCTTTCGAACGAGTCCGGCGCGCGCCGCTTCATCCTGCCGGTCTGCGAAACTCTTCCCTGTTGGCAAATCATGTGTTATAAGTCGCCGATATCGCTGGGAGTGTTACTCTTAAACCAATCTGCAGTAACAACCTCGAAACGTTGTAGCTCCCGGATCAAATCATGCAGCCGGACTTTGATCGAAAGATCACTTTACTGCAGCGCGCGCAGGTAATTTCGCAGGGCGAGATTCGGACGAGTGTGATTATTGCGGCGGCGGTGTTCGTCGCGGGCCTGCTGGGCGCGTTGCTGGTGAATAGGTTCGCGCCATCTGAACTCGGCACAGCGAAACTCGCTCTGACTGTGTGCACCGGATTCGGATCCTTCCTTTCGGGAATTCCCATCAAGGACGTTTTCAGCAAGCGTCTGAGAATCGAAGCGCTCTCGTTTCTGATCAGCGAGTATCAGGACTGCGAGACTGCGCCGGCCTCCGATCAGCAACGGCTCGGAGAAATTGAAAAGCGCTTTTGGGGATTGATTGATAAGACGGTCTGACGATCATGAGTCAGGAACGCTCACTCGATCATTTTGTTGACAGGTTGGAGAAGCGTGCTCGCGCGGCGCGCACGATCAGCATTGTGATCACGATTGGGGTAATGGTGATCGGCGTCGTCACAGTCTTCTTCACCATTCGGCAAATTCGAAAACAAATCAACGAAGAAAAAGGGAAGCTGGCGGAAGTCCAGCAGCAGACCGTCGAAGCACAGACCAAACTGGAAAAGCTGAAACGTGAATACGATGTGGTGCAACAGCAGAGTGAGGTGCGCCGCAATGCCCTGAGCCTCCTGCCGGCTGACACGCAACAGGCCTTAATTAACAAAGGCGAACAGATCACCATCGATCAGAATGCAAGTGATTCAGCCACGCCGAACGTGTATCTGCAGATTCTCGATAACAACCAGCGCGCGCAGGCAAACACCGTCGCGGCGAAGCTGAAAAGCAACGGCCTCAAGGTGCAGGGTATTGAATGGGTGAGAATTCCGATCGCCCTCAAACAGACGCTGGTTAAATATTTTAAGCCGGAGTTTGCGGATGAAGCGCAAAAGATTGTCGGCGTGCTCAAACAATCGGGCATTCAGGCTAATGCCGTCTCGCTCAATGCTTCGGCCGGGCAAATCGAGATCTGGTTTTCATTGGATGCGTTTCCAGCGTCAACCGGGACACCGTCGCAAGTAAGCGAGAATCCGGCGCTGGCCAAAGCGGTCAACGATGTGATGTTTGAATTTTTTGAAGCACTGCAAAGACCGGAGGACAAAAATGAGGCAACGAACCGGCTGCAAAAAATAGTTGTGAGGCTGGAGACTGACAACGAGGCTGCCGGTTATCTCAAAGCCAGCGGAGTTTCTTCAAAAGACACGGCCAAGCTCAGGGCAGGTTTGGTAAAAGTTCGCAGCGCCGTCACGGCGGACAAAAAAATTAGTTTACTCGAGAGAATCGACAAAATTATTGTCGAGATCGGCCAGCCAAGTTACAAACCCAAGTCGTGATTCAATCAATTCGGAATCTTTCCCGTCTTCAACATCGACGAAGGACAGAGGCTTTCGACCTGACACTCTTCGCAGAGCGGGCGGCGAGCTTTGCAGACGCGGCGTCCGTGAAAAATGAGCAGGTGCGAAAAAATGATCCAGTCTTTCTTCGGTACCAACTTCACCATGTCGTTTTCAATTTTCACGGCGTCCTTTTGTTTGGTTAGGCCGAGTCGATTCGAGAGGCGGCTGACGTGTGTGTCGACGACAATCCCGACGGCGATGCCATAAGCAACGCCCAGCACCACGTTCGCGGTCTTGCGGGCGACGCCGGGCAGCTTCAGCAACTCGTCCATCGTTTTCGGGACTTGACTGTTGAATTCCTCGACCAGCATCTTGCACGCGCCTTGAATCGATTTGGTCTTGTTGCGAAAGAAGCCGGTGGTCTTGATGTCCTTTTGCAGTTCGGTGTCGCGAACCTTCAGATAGTCTTCCGGTCTGCGGTACTTGCGAAAGAGATCGGCGGTGACGATGTTCACCCGTTCGTCCGTACACTGCGCCGAGAGAATTGTGGCAATCAATAATTCAAACGCGTTCGAATGATTTAGCGCGCAATGCGCGTCAGGATGCGCGCGCTTGAGCAGCTTGATGATTTCCAGCGTGCGGGTCTGCTTTTCGGATTTGGTTTCGCGCATTTCGTGACAGAAGCCCGACCGCAAGGGAGGGCAATTAAGCGATGACCGTGTTACATCTCGAAGGAACCTATGACGACAGATGCCCTCCCTCGCGGTCGGGCCTCTGACACGCTCATTTCAATCTCCCCGTCAGCATCAGTGCCAGCATTTTCCAATCACCCATGAAGGACCACAGCGGATAAGTGAAGGTCGCGGGTCTGTTCTTCTCGATAAAAAAATGTCCGATCCACGCGCAGCCATAACCCGGAACCAGCGCCAGTGGAAACAGCCACCACCTGCCGATAGCAAACATCAAAACGATGAAGGCAATTGCTACGAGCGTGCCGAGACAATGCAGCACACGAGTCGCGGGCCGGCTGTGCTCGCTCAGATAGTAAGGCCAGAAATCGGCGAAGGAAGTGAAAACGCGTTCAGTCACGATAGATTCGTTTGCGATGAACTACGCCGGCTGACAGCTTGGTCTTCCGCGGCATTCTAACTTGACCATGATGTCAATGGACAGGCAAGATCAGGCTCTATGTTTGGCGGTACCAGGATGTTCTTCCGCATTACCTCCCTGATAGTTCTCACGTTCTTGCTGCTGCAGGCGGCCATGACCTCCGTCTGGGCGCAGGCTTATGAGCGCGACTTGAGCACCAGCGCGAAATCGGTCCTGACCATCAGGAATCGCGCGGGACGCGTTTCGGTCGTCGCCTCTGACAGCGAAAAAGATAAACCGAGTCTGAAGGCCATTTCTTCGACGGGCGCAGCGGTCGAGCCT
>DATANL010000033.1:0-6705 GCA_036266295.1 Pyrinomonadaceae bacterium
TATTCCTCCGCTTCCCCTATTGAATCCATTCTTGCGACCAGACTTCGGGGAAGACGTTTGTTCGTTCTGACGAGCCGATTTTTTGAAAGATCCGCGTGCTCAATCAGCCCAAATGCAGCGAGATTTCGATACGCTGCCAGCTGGAACGGTTTCATGCGCGCAAAGATCAGGTGACTGTCAGTTACCTGTTCGTAAGAATTCTGGGTCAATACCTTTTTAAACAGAGGTAAATCTCTAGGGAAACTAATTTTTCTTGTCTCGGATGGGAAAACTAAGTAAAAGTCCCAAATACGGACTCTTTCAATCTCAAGAGAGATTTCACCTGCAGCCCGAACTATTAACAAGGTGCGGTAGGCACAATGATAACTATCAAAAGCAGGATGATACGTCAGCATTTTACTTCCACGTTAGATGACAGTTTCCAGTCAGGAAAAATAACATTCCCGCTATATCTTCGGCATCGAATCCTAATGAATTATCCTCAACTTCTCGCAGCAATGGTTCGATAATAAATTCCTTTATGACTGTGCCTAATTCGTCCTCCTTTAGGCCTTGTCGGATTCGCGGCGCTATTTGCAATTCGAAATACGTTATTACCAATGCTAAGAGGTGAGCGTTGATTTTCTGCGCCGACTCATAGAGCTCAAACTTAGTTAGTCTCTTATAGAATCTTTCCTTGGTACTGAGCGCAAATTTTAAGAAGTTTTCAGCCTTGCCGTCTTTTAACTTTTGTTCTAGCCCAATTACATCACCTTCGACAGGTGAATAATAATGGTTCAGTTCCTCAATGTATCCTTTGAGCGTAATGTTGTTGGTTCGCTCATATTCAAACCTCTTTAGAAGCCGAGCCATCGTCGAAGCCGACTGCTGTGGTTTAGGGAAGTTGTAGCTTCGTGTGCTCTTGTCGATACTCCCAGCCGCCTGATCGCCTAATACAAGATTGCCTTCTTGTTTCACTTCAGGATCGTTCATAGTTACTTCTTATTAATATCTCCGCCTGCTTGATCACCGCCAACTATGTTGTTCTTTTGGATTACACGCCGTGAGCGATCTGTTTTGTTCTTCTTAACCACGATTCTGATCGCGATCGAAATACCCAGGAATATTCCTATCAGCGCAATAACGATCGCCGTAAGATTGTTTGAGATATAGTCTGGCATCGTCGTTCCTTTCCGCTATCCCGTTGCGAGCGCTAACGAACCCCGCCCTGAAAACCACGCCCAGTGGTTCAAGCGTTGTTAGAAATTGGTATGGGCTGTGCCGTTGCCCTTTTACTCCGGCAGATGAGGACTTAGGGGAAGTCATGAGCGGTCTCCGATCGGCTCGGATTCTAGCACGGTTCGTTGCAAGTAAAACAAGGACTTTACGGACCAGCAACTGAACGGTAAGCCCGGAGTACTCGGCTGCCGCCCGCGAGTTGTTTTCCAGTCGCAGCGCCGAGCTACGGCATGTGTTGGCCCCATCGGGCCGAAATCCACCCGCTAACGCAGGTGGTACTGATCTCGTCTCACGAACCGGTATGAGTCTTCCATTGGTCCACCTTCTGGTAATCGTGAATGGAAGAGCGTCCCGTGAACAAGGCGGGGTCAGGCTTGCGATTTGTGCGATTCTTTCCGAAGCAGATTTCTTCTCATCTTTCCGCAATCCCTTTTGAGTCAATCATCCCGTAATCTAAAACTGGTGTCAGGCCTTCGATTCTTCGATTCCTGGTGTGTGTACGTGAGCCCAATTACAAAAATCCGAATCGAAGAATCGAAGGCCTGACCCTAGGTCCTCGCCGCTGCCACGCCGGTTCATTAATCCTCACAATTCATGATCCTCCCGCTTCGCGGTATCATCCCTGCGCCCGAGATCTAGAAATCAATGATGATCAAAACCAACTGGTAAATCGTAACTGCTAAATCGTGAATAGAAGACTGTCCCCGATACCATGAGAAAACAGCCGGTCACACGAAGACAGTTTTTGGGAAGCGGGATTGCCGCGGCCGGAGCAATATCGATTGGCGGCGCGTTGCCTGCAAACGCACGAGACTGGGAAGAGTATTCCGCACGCTTTGACCGATCGATTAGCGATGGGTTACCGGCGGGTCCACTGCGACCGCACGACGAGACGTATCTTGAACGGAACGGGCAATCCTTTTCTATTGCCTTCAGTAGGAGCACCCGCTCGCTACCGCTCGGGGTTCGGTACCGCCTATCGCCCGCTCCGCGGGCTCAAATAAAGATTAATGATCTGATCCAGGGGTGGCGCGCCGAAAACGGCGCTCACCCCTGGCTACTATCTTGCACGCCTTCGGCGTGATGAACGCCCCGGTCGCTATCGACAGGAGTCCGCGACCCTCCCCCCTCTCCCAATGAGAGAGGGGAGAGAGGAGAGCGGGCCCGCCCGCTACCGCAGGCGGTTCCGACAAGAGCCCTTGCTTACGCGCGGGCTAATGTCCCCATCATTACATCGCCATGTGCGTGCTGGGATCGCTCCAATCGGATTGGCCGGTTGAGCCGCCCAGCGCGCGCACTTGTGCGGTGTAATCCTTGCCGCGTGTCAGTCCGCTGAAGACGATGCGCTGCGAGTCGCCCGTGAAGACGCTCGGCAGCCAATCACCATCAGACAGCTTTATGCGGCCTTCGTACATGTTGGCGTTCTTCACCGGATCGACCCGCGCCAACAACTGACCGCTTGACCCGTTGTTAAGCGAGAGGCCCACCGGCTTGATCAATTCAACCTGAGTGCGGTTCGTGCTCTGCATTTGAAAACCCGAGCTGAGCAGAGTTGCCGGATCGTTGTTGCAACGGATCTGCACATAAGCCGCCTCGTCGCGCAGCATCGTGATTAGTGCCTGGCGCGAGTTGTTCTTGGCGGCGGTGTCGGCGACGCCACCAGTCTGAGCGGCCGCTAGCTTGGCCGTGAAATCAGCTTGCGCCGTTTGCAGGTTGGCCAGGGTGACTGGCGGGGTTGGAAAAGTGGCGTTGCCGGTCATCGCATCGATAACGCCTTGCGCGAAATTGTCGAGTTCGGTGTCGGCGAGCTTGCCGAAGCTGAGAGAAACTTTTGCTGCCATAATCTTTGATCTCCTTTTTGGTTTGTATCTGAAGAAAAAGTGCGAGGTATTAGCCAACGAACCATTCGCTAGAGTTTTTGCTCAGGGAATTGCGAAGAAGAAGTAAGGAGAGACGCTTTTCCTAATCGGCGAGACGTTTTCCCTTATTTTATGCGTGGTTTTCCTGGTTAAGGCAGTGACTTCGCCAATTAGCAGAGCCCATTTAGAAAGTTAGGTAAGCGACTTAGAAGGTTAGCGTAGTTGTTAAGCTAATTAGGAAAGCGTCGCAGCTAATTAGCGAAGCGACGAAGAAAGGTTTATGTGTTGCGTGGAAACCTCGCCGAAATGCCAGGAAAGTTAGCGGCCTCGCTAAGAAAGGTTTCGCAGTGGCTTGGAAAACTTTCCTGGCGATAAAGAAAACTGAGTTGGTGGGTTTGAAAATCGGAGAAAGTCGGCGGCTGCGACTCGCCCGAAAAATGAAAGGGCTCATGGTTCTCACGCCGGACGACGAAGCCATGGTTGCGGCGCTGACCTCATTCCGTCTTGATGGCGTGACTTCAACCAGTGCGAACGACTCGGTCGTCAGGCACTTGGCCGAAAAATTCGGCGTGCTGACGGTTCGGCGCACGGGCCCGGTGCTGAGGATTCGGCTTTTCCTCGGGTGTCAGGCCTTCGATTCTGCGATTCCCGGTTTGTGCACATGAACCCTATTACAAAAACCCGAATCGAAGAATCGAAGGCCTGACCAATTCCTTGGCCACCGAGATATTGAGAACAAAGAACTGAGAGCAAAGAACCAGGGTCAGGCCGACAATTCTGCAATTCAAGTCCCACGCAGTCTCTTTATCGCAACCTCCCAAACCCTTTCTCTATTCAAGAGCAACTTATCAAAGCGCAGAATGAGAATTACGGAATTGCAGGGCCTGACCGCATGATCAAGTCTTTACCCGGAAACCTCCCGTTTCAACGATCCTAATTTTCGGGGGTGCTCACACCCGGGGGTAATCAGTGGAACTGAATGTTTCCATTACCGGACAGTTTAACCAGTGAGACGCCAGCGACACCTCCTAAAAAGGAGCCGGTTTGGCTCCAATTCAGATCATAGAGATTGAACGATACTTCACCGACAGCGCCCGCTACCGATTCCATGGAAAAATTGCATTTGCCGTTAAGCGTAGAGGGATCCACAAAGAAGGACCCTGCCACGACAGAAGTAAAGATTGCGAAATCAAAATCCGGGCCGCCAGTCGCGCTAAAAACTATATCGTGAGGTGACTCGGTGTTAACGGCGAGGGCGAGCGCCCACCACAGCACGCCAGTCATATCGAGAGTCCCGGCGGCGTCCCATGAGGTTTTCGTCGAAAGTTCGAGCATATGTCTATTGGCAATGGCAAACGGATGATCTGGTTGTATTTTTGAGAAATCTCTAATCCGATCTATCCGGTCTTCCAGCACTTGTTTGGCCCGTTGTTTTAGATTCACTGAGTCCTCCTGTTTTGTTGGTGGTTAAGAGAGTGACATTGCCATATCCACGGGTCCACATGAGTCGTGGACAATGATATGTCTCAAATGTGCGAGGGTGCGGGATATAGTAACCGTGATCGCAGCACCCAACAAGACAAAATAGGTTAGAACTGAAGAACTGAATCAGGCCCGCGATTATGCAATTCAAGTTTCACGCAGTGTCCTTATCGCAATCCGCAAACCTTTCTCTGTTCAAGAGGCAACTTATCAGAGTGCAGAATGAGAATTGCGGAATTGCAGACCTGACTCCGGTATCCTGACCATTTTGGACTGTCGGTTATTTGCCATTAGCGTTAGATAATTGCGACTAGCCTAGCTATTGGATCCCAATCAAAATGAAAATCGGCTTTAGCCGAATTCACGATCCATAAGTATGTGAGAACTATCTGATCGTCTCTTTGTCAAATTCGACTAATGCCGGATGTCTATGATCCACTAGCTGAAGCTAGTGGCAATAGAGACTGGCCCGGCAGCGCCACACTGGTCAGAGATCAGACTGCCGTGGCAATCGGATCATCAGACTGGCAGAGAACCGCTAGCGTAGCCTTAGCGTTGACGGGCGGATTTCGCAGGACTAGTATCCGCCCATGACAGCTACCATTCTCCCTCCCAGTGAGTTCCCTTTGCGCTTCTCGGAGGTGGTCAACGTCCGTGGGGATTTCGGCGCCGGAGAGCTCGCCAACCCGAAGGGCATCAGCTACCACGCCGGGCTCGACCGCATCCTGATTACTGTGACGCCGAACGCGGTGTGGGGTCGTTCGATAATTCTGCAAACCGTGCAGCCCGACGGCACCCGTGCGCGCTTCGCGCCAGGCTACTCGCCATTCCGCGACGTAGAGTCGATGCTGGTGGTCGTGCCGCCGGCGGGGCCGCCGTTGGGGGCCGGCTTCGTTGCCGGCGACGTCTATGTCAACCGCGGGCCCAATGGCGAGGTTTCGCGGCTCGACGCCGGCGGCAACGTGATCGCCGATGTGTGGGTGGACCTGGGCTCGGCTGGACTCTGGGGTGGCTTGACCTTCGATCAAACCGGCACCTTTGGTGGGCGGCTGGTGGCCGTCGACGTCAGCGGCAGAATTTTTCTGGTCGACTCGGGCGCACACGCCACGCTGCTGGTCGACTTATCAGTTCGGATGGGCGTAGCGATGCGCGTCGAAGGCGTCGCGGTGGCGCCGACGGCGTTCGGCCCATTGGGCGGCCAGATCATCATCGGCGTCGAGGGTAATAACGACGAGGATGCCCAGAGCGGCAAGGTCTACGCTGTCGATGGCACGGGCGCGCCGACGTTACTTGCTGATATCGGCTACACCGCAGAGAACATTGCCTTCGTACCTCGCAGCGGAGGCACCTTCTATCAGACGCAACTCTCTTTCGAGCGTGAGCGCGAGAACAAAGTGCTCACCGCCAGCGCCAGCCAGTTTCTGGCGCGGGCCGGACGGATGATGGTAACCAACGAGATGTCGGGCGATCTGTGGGAAGTCGCCTGGGACGGCGTGCGTTACACGCAATCGCTCGCCGGGCGCGCGCCCGAGCGCTGGACCTCTGACGGGCTGGGCCTACAACGCACCGAACTGGAGCACGCCGACTTTGCCCAGCGCGCGCCGTCGTTGCCCGGCTGGACTGACTGGAGCGCAGTGCCGGGCGACGTTACCACCGACGCCAAGCCAAACGCGTGCGTCGACTCTTCAGGCAATCTTCATCTCTTCGTCAAGGGCTCCAACGACCGGCTGATCTATATGCAAAGCATGTGGGGTGACACCGAGGTTTGGACTGACTGGGTTGAAGTGACACCGATCGGGCAGACCACGCATTACGGTCTTGCCTCGGCGCTGCACGAGAACAGCTTGCATGTGTTCGCCGTGCGCGACGACGGCCGCATTATGCACAAACGGGTGTTCATCGGCTCCGGCGCGCTCACCAACGAACCGTGGATCGAGGTTCCCGGCGGGTTCGTCACCGACGCTGCAGTCTCGGCGGCGGTAGCCACGGGCCGCTTAGTGCTGTGCGCCAAGGGCACCGATAATCAGCTCTACATCAATGAGCTAGCTTGCGGCGGGCGGAGCTGGGGCAACTGGTCTCTGGCGCCGGGCGGTGGGCACACCGACGCCAATCCAACGGTGGTCAACTTCCAGGAGGAGTTGTACTT
>DATANL010000034.1:0-2889 GCA_036266295.1 Pyrinomonadaceae bacterium
AAGTATGCGAAGACTGCGATTAATGAATGCCCTGAGTTGCGATTTGTGATTGATCACCTGGCCAAGCCGTCAATCGCGCGAGATGAGTTCGACGAATGGGCTCGCGACTTGAAGCCGATTGCGTCCGCGCGAAATGTCTGGTGCAAGTTGTCAGGGCTGGTGACCGAAGCCAGCTGGACGAGTTGGCGGGTTGAAGATTTCATCCCGTATGTTGATAAGGCCCTGGAATACTTTGGGCCACAGCGGATGATGTTTGGCAGCGATTGGCCGGTCTGCTCGTTGGCAGCGTCGTACGAACAAGTGCTGGAACTTTTTCAAACGCTGTTGGCTGATGTGAGCGAAGCAGAACGAGAATTGATCTTTTCGAAGAATGCGTTGGAGTTTTATCGTATTGAACAGACGGCGCTAGCCACGTGATGTATTGGAGTTTTACTCCCTCTCCCTTTGGGAGAGGGGGCGGGGTGAGGGTCTGGCGAGAAGGCTTTTTTATTCTTTGTATCGGTGCGCGGCTCCGCCGCGCCGCATAAGAAGTAAGGGTGAGTGCACGACTTAAGCCCTCACCCTAACCCTCTCCCAGAGGGAGAGGGACTAAGAAGATAGATGTCTCAGACTTATTTCATCACCGGCGCCCAGGGCTGCATCGGCTCGTGGATTGTAAAAGCGCTCGTCGAGCGTGGCGACACGGCGGTGATCTTCGATCGCAGCGAAGACAGCCGCAGGCTGGACGCGATCATCTCGCCGAAAGATCTCGCCTGCTCGCGCTTTGTCGCGGGTGATATCACCGACGTGGCCGCGGTGCGTTCAGCCCTCGAAGAGTCCGGCGCGAAAAAGATAATTCATCTGGCAGGGTTGCAAGTGCCGACGTGCAAAGCCGATCCAATCACCGGAGCTTTCGTGAACGTCGTCGGCACACTCAACCTGTTTGAAGCCGCCCGGGCAATCGGCGCCGAGCAAATTGTTTACGCAAGTTCCGCCGCGGTGTTCGGCGTCGGCGAGACAGACGCGCCCGTCACTGAGACCGCGGCAACCGAACCTGCGACGCACTACGGGGTTTTCAAGCGCGCGAACGAAGGTAACGCGCGCGTCTATTTCCTGGATCACGGACTGAACAGTGTCGGTCTTAGACCTTTGACTGTGTACGGCGTGAATCGCGACACCGGCTTGACCAGCGATCCAACCAAAGCGATGAAAGCCGCCGTGCTGGGAATTCCTTTTCATATTCGGTTCAGCGGGGCCACCGATTTTCAATACGTTGAGGACACAGCCGCAGCGTTCATCGCTTGCGCTGACGGCGCGCCTCGAGGAGCGCACGTTTTCAATTTGCACGGCGACACCGTAGACGTTCAAAGAATTAGCACGGTCATTAATGACAATGCTGATCGTGAGTTGGTGACTTTCGATGGACCGCCGATTCCGATTGCCCCGGCGCTTGACGACACAGCGATTCGAAAAGTTATTCCCGGTTTGCCTTCAACGCCGCTGGAGATTGGTATTCGCGAAACCATGCGACGCTTCGCGAGTTTGAGAGACGCGGGCCGTCTGGACACCAATGACATCGACAGCGAAATCGCGGCGACGCGGGGGAACACAGCTTGAGCACTTCGATCGAGACATTTGCGAAGCAGCCCACGCCCGACGAATCAGGCGCGACCATGCGCGCCGGTGTGCTTTGCGGTGTCGAGCGGCTCGAGGTGCGCGAGGTGCCCTCGCCCTCTGCCGGTCCTCATGAAGTTGTCGTGCGCGTTTCCGCGGTCGGTCTTTGCGGGACCGACGCGCACATCTTCGCCGGTCACGCGAACTACAACACTGACGAATACGGCCAGCCAATTCCATTCGATGTCGATCCGCAGATTCTTGGCCATGAGATTAGCGGCGTCGTCGAAGAAACCGGATCTGAGGTTAAGGATCTCTCGACCGGCGATCGCGTAGTCATCGATCAAGGCCTGAATTGTTTGAGCCTGCGCCGTGAATCGCTTTGCGAATACTGTCGCACCGGCGACTCGCATCAATGTGAATTTTATGTGGAGCACGGAATTACCGGATTGCCCGGCGGCCTGGCGGAATTCATCGCCGTGCCGGCGGTGAACGCAATCACGATTCGCACAGATCTGAACGCGACTGAGGCGGCCATGGCCGAACCTCTCGGATGTGTGATTCACGCTTCCGATGCGGCCATGCGGGCCGCGGCACGCTATCACTTAAACGGCAGCGCGCGTGGCCGGCACGTCGAATCAATCCTCGTCTGTGGCGCTGGTCCGGCCGGGTTGATGTTCGTGCAGTTTCTGCGACGCGTGCTGGGTTACGAAGGAATGTTGTTGGTGAGCGAGCCAAATGCGGACAAGCGAACGCTGGCGATGGGATTTGGCGCCGATCGCGAAATCGATCCCGGCGATCGCGATGCCGTCGAGGCCGTGCATGAATACACCAGCGGAAAGGGAGTCGATTATTTGATCGAAGCCTCAGGCGCGGGGCGAGTGCTGGCTTTTATTCCCGGACTAATTCGCAAACAAGCGACCGTGCTGCTTTATGGACACGGCCACGCCGGCGTCGACCTCAGCGTGCTGAATAACCTGATGTTTCGCGAGCCGACGTTGGTTACCCCGGTCGGCGCCTCAGGAGGATTCGAGGCCAACGGCCGTCCTTCGGCGTATCTGCGCGCCTTGAATCTCATCGAGCAAAAACGGATCGAAGTCGCTCCGCTAATCACTCACCGCTACACGTCACTTGAATCGGTCCAGACTGCTTTAGCAAATGACATTCACACGCCGGGTTACATCAAGGGCGTGGTCACTCTCTGAAGAATTGTCGATTTGCGATTGCCGATTGCTGATTGATCGCTATACTGCCACTCTGATTTATGGTTGAGCGCAATCCGCAATCGGCAATCCG
>DATANL010000035.1:0-6635 GCA_036266295.1 Pyrinomonadaceae bacterium
CCTGCCCCTACAGTGTTATTTTAATTTCCACCCTTCGAGGGCGAGACGCTTAATTCCATCGACGCGCTCCGCAAACCCGGGGACGTCGCAGTGATCGTAATTTTTCCTTTATTCGCGCGCGCTTTAATCAGCGCGAGACACATTCCCTGATACGCGCTGCGCTGACTTGCCTGATACGGTTCGTGGCTGTTGCTGTTTGCACTGTCGACGGCGGCGATAAAGCCTGCGCCTGCGACTTTGAATGAAATGAGATTCTCGGCGTCGGGCACGACGTTCCCCATTTCGTCGACCACGTAAGCATTCACAAAGGCCACATCGTTCCAGTCGTTTGCGACGGAACTCTTATCGACACTCAGCAAAAGTTTCCGGGCGCTCCCCGCCGAACGCAGTTCGTGCGTCGCGACTATCCTGCCGCCGTTGTATCCGACTCCTTTGAGGACGCCAACAGAAAAGTTCACTTTCCAAACCCGCGCACTGTCGTCTTTCGGACGAGGCTGTTTGCCGAGCGAGCTGCCGTTGAGAAACAGCTCGACCTCTTCACAGTTGCTATAGACTTCGACAGTCTCCTCGTGCGGTTGCAAATTCTTCGGTGTCCAGTCAGAGAAGAGGACCTCCGGGCGACGTTCGTCAATCGGGTTGTAACCGGGATCGGTCGGCGCCAGCGGCGTGCGCGCTACGCGGCGCGTAACATAAACCATCGGCTGGTCGCTCCACCAACTTTGGCGCTGAAAACCAATCGGCTTCGGCGCGCCGGTTTTGTACAGCAGCCCTGAATTGTTGGCGATGCGCGGCCAACGGCCCGCTTCGCCGAGATAATCGACCGCACTCCAGATGAATTGTCCCGAATATTCCGGATGATCGCGCATCGCCAGCCATTGGACCAACTCGTGAGTATTCTCAGTCCCCAGAATCTTTCGCGCCGGCTTCTGCCGATAGGCCGCGAGGATTTCCTGTTCACGATAATTCTGGCCGACCACGTCCAGCAGATCAGCCAGCCCATTGTCGTAATCGTGACTGACGTTCGGGCGAAACAAACCCTGCGTCACCGGCCGCGTAGGATCGTTCCGATGAAACTCATCCACCAGGCCGCGCAAAATAGTTTTCGCGAGTTCGGCGTTTGGCGTATCGTGAATCTCGTTACCCGCGCTGTAGATGATCACGCTCGGATGATTTCGATCACGTCGCACCGTGTCACGCAAATCAATCTTCGACCATTCATTGAAATACAGATGATAATCGTAAGGGTTTTTCGCGACGGTCCATTGGTCGAACAACTCGTCCATGACGATGAAACCCATCCGATCGGTTAACGCCAGGAATTCCGGCGCCGGTGGATTGTGCGCCGTGCGAATCGCGTTCACGCCCAACTTTCTTAATTCATTGAGACGATGCTCCCATACAGCCAGCGGCACCGCGGCGCCAAATGCTCCGCCGTCGTGATGCAGACACGCGCCTTTGATTTTGAAGTTCTTGCCGTTCAGCCAGAAACCAGTCGCTGGATCGAAATGAAACTCGCGAATGCCAAACGAGACGGCCTCATCGTCCAGGACCTTGTTGGTGCTATCGCTAAGCGTCGCCGTCGCGGTATACAAGGCCGGATTATTAAGATCCCACCGGAGGGGATCTTTGATCGTCAGTTCATTCTGGAAAGTCACCGTCTTGCCGGGATCGGCTGTGTTGATGCTGATGTGACCGGTATCCCGCAGCTTGCCATTCGGCGTTCGCACACTTAGTTGGATTGAGACGTTTTGCGGCGAGTGTGAATCGTTGGTTACTTCGGTGTTGACCCGTACCAACGCTTCTTTGTCAGTGACGCGCGGCGTTGTGACGAACGCTCCCCACTGCGCGATATGCAATGTGGTTTTGATGACGAGGCGCACGTGCCGGTAAATCCCAGCGCCGGTATACCAGCGTGACGCAGGTTCTTTCGAAGTGTCCGCGCGCACCGCGATGACGTTGTCCTTGCCGAAGTTGATGTGCGGCGTCAATTCATAACTGAAGCTCACGTAGCCGTACGGACGATTGCCGAGATGAAAACCATTAATCCAAACGTCCGAGTTCGCCATCACGCCGTCGAATTCAATAAAGACCAGCCGGTCGCGAAGCTCACTCGGGACGGTGAAATGCTTCCGGTACCAGCCGACGCCCGCGGGCATGAAGCCTCCGCCCTGGCCGGTCGAGTTCTTTTCATCGGCTGGACCTTCAATGCTCCAGTCGTGCGGCACGTCGAGCGTGCGCCAGGCCGCATCATCGAGGTCTTGCTTGTCTGCTCCCGGCGCATCACTTTTCAGAAAGAGCCAGTCACGATCAAACGAAGAAGTGATGCGAGCTGATTGAGCAAAGGCTGAAACCGCGGCGATGAGTATCAAAACAAGAAGCACATGAACCCGCACAGAGAGCGCAGTCACGAGATGTGTCGGCAACGGTTTAGTCTTCATTGGTAACGATTGGTCTCTCACTGTAGGGGCAGGGTTCGTCCCTGCCCGCGGTTCGTCATTAAAAGAACGGGCAGGGACAAGCCCTGTCCCTACAGTTGCGCGTAATCTGAGCGAATCGGTCTTACGCTGATGGTTAGAAACTTCGCGCCCAGCGTCTGATGTTTCGCTGTAAGGCGAATGTTTCCAGGGCTTTGTTTGGTCCTGATCCAAACTGCGCCGACTCCGCCAAACAGCGCGAATGGATTTTCCCCGATGATTTCGCCAGGCCCTTCGAGCGTCAGTGTGATTGGGCCATTGGCGAAGGGCCGCACCGCGCCGAATTCGTCGGCGACTTTCATCACCACGCGCGTCATGTCGATGCCGTCGCCAATCAACTCTTTGTCATCCGCTTCGACGATCAGTTGCCGATCGGCGCCGCGGCCGGACATCTTCCGCTCGATTACTTTCTTGCCGCCGATGTAGCCCTCGATGCGCAGGTCGGCCCACCCCCGGCCGACTCCGTCGTGCAGGTTGGTTACGAATGGCGCGTACTTCAAAGACTTATATGTTTTGCGATCAGGTTCGACTTCGGCAATCAGTCGCTCGCCGATATAAAACTTGAGCTTCTCGCAATTTGAACAAACCAGGGCATTGGTGAAGGTTTCGTTCTCGTCGCCACGCGCCCAATCAAACGCCGGCTCAAGCACGATCTCTTCAGACGGATCGCACTGTGATTTGTAGAAGCCGGCGGCGGGTTTCGGAATCCGAAAGATGTCCGACACCCCGTGATAACAGATGCGATCGCCCGACCCGAATTCGTCGTGCGTGTTGTAGTCGAACGCGCACCAGCCCAGCCCGCCCGCGTATTTATCGTCCGAAGCCAGCTGGTCGTGCACCCGCGCGTGCCGGTGCGTGTGCTCGCGCAGCCGTTCGACGTTGTCGTTGCGCTTGGTCGGGTACATGTGGCCATTGAATTCGGTGTTGAGATACAGCGGATGATTCGGCGGGCGCAGCGGAAAGCCAAAATCATTCATCGTGAAAACATCTTCGAGCCGTTCCGAGTTGTAGCGATAACGCACGCCGCCGGTAGGCCGCGAATCATCAAGCGAGTGCGCCAGCGCATTCGTCTTGGTGTAGAGATCGTGGTTATCACCCGACTCGTTCACGCGCACGCCCCACAGAATGATCGAGGGATGGTTCCAATCGCGGCGTACCATGCGATCGACATTATCCCAGGCCAGTTTCTGCCAATCATCGTTGCCGATGTGTTGCCAGCCGGGAATCTCTTCGAAGACCAGCAGGCCGTATTCATCGCACGCATCGAGAAAATGCGTCGACTGCGGATAATGCGACGTGCGGACGATGTTGCAGTGGAGTTCCTTGCGCAAGATCCAAGCGTCGCGCTTCTGAACTCGCGCCGGCATTGCCTGGCCCACAAACGGAAAAGTCTGATGGCGATTCAACCCGCGCAGCTTCAGATGCTTGCCGTTCAAATAGAAACCTTCGGGTGTGAACTTAGCTTCGCGGAAACCAATGCGCGTGTCGTATTGATCAATGTGGTCGACTACTCGGCCGCTTTCAGTAAGCTTCACGCGAACGTCGTAGAGCTTCGGATGTTCAAGGCTCCACAAATCTATCGCACCCGGATTTGCCAGAGTTAGATCGTAGTGTGGCCCGTCGCTGACTATTTCCTTGCGTTGGCTGGCAATGACGCGCTTGCCGTCCAGCAGTTCCGCAGTGAGCGTTAGCTGCGCGTCACTCTTCTGCATTTCATCGAGGAACACTCGCACCTGAACGTTGCGATTTGGGCTGAGCACATCCATCGGTTTCGCGAAAACATTTTCGATGAAGGTCTGATTGACGAAGCGAAGCTGCACTTCGCGATAGATGCCGCCGAAGGTGAGATAGTCGATGCGATTGCCGAACGGCGGAATGTCTTTGCGCTCGGTCGAATCAACTTCGACGGCCAGCACGTTATCGCCGCGCCAGTTAATATGCGATGTCAATTCAAAACTGAACGGCGTGTAGCCGCCGCGATATTCCCCAAGCTTCTCGCCATTGATCCAAACCGTCGCGGCCGTCATCACTCCACCGAAATCGACGAAGACGCGTTGGTACCGCAAAGTCGCCGGCGGCCGAAAGTGGCGTCGATAGACGGAAGCGAACTCATATTCCTTGTCGTCAAAACCGTGCCACGGCAGCATTTTGTTCGTATGGGGAATCGTGACTCGTTTGAATGTCGCATCGTTAAATATGGATCGCGTTGCGTTCGGCAGATTCTTTTCGCTGAATAGCCAGTTGTGGTTGAGCGCAAAAGTTCGCCTCGCAGAACGCTCGCCGGCCTGCGCGTTAGCCAGCGAATCAAAGTGCGAGATCAGCGCGAGCCCGGTAACTCCCGCTCCGCTGCTCTTGAGAAAATGGCGACGGCCGACTTTCTTTTGGTTTCTCATGATAGGCAGTGATGTCTTGTTTAGACGCCGCACTTGTGCGGCGATCCCTGTGGCAGACAAGTCCGCCGGCTAAACGATCGCAAATCTTCGTCTAATTTGCTTCAGCAAACAAAGCAAACTCAGAGATTGCCGGACAGACCGGTGCTTGCGTTATGCGCAGTCTCACCTGATCCCAACGCTAACAGTCCCAGGAATTGTCTGCGTTGCGTCATCTTTTGGAGTGCGCCGGCTTGACGGCGCTTTTCTCTGCTCTTGTTGCTGCTGGTCCAGGAATTGGGAAAAGCGGCGTCAAGCCGCCGCACTCCAAATCAGGTCCGCCTCGGATCAGTCGCGTTCAGATATTCTTCGATATTTGTATAGCCGTCGCGATCTTTATCCAGGTTCGCGTCCGATGGATCGATCGGATTGAGCCGATGACGACGCTCCCAATCATCGGGCATGCCGTCGCCGTCACTGTCCTTCGGCGCGACTGTCGATTTCAACTCGGGCCACCCGCCGACCTTCTGCTGCGAATCGATGATCGACCCCTGTCGCGAGCGAACTTCAGCGACAATTCGCGCGTCGACCGAATCGCGTCGCGGCAAAGACGCGCCGGCGTGTGATAGTACCGCCTCCAACGCTGCGCCCGCGCTGCTCGTGTTAATAGCGGGAGCGTCGAATGGCTGACTTACCGTTTGCACCTGGCGCTTCCCGTCGATCACAACTGGATCGAAGAACAGGGAATTGTCGACCGTCAAGCTTTTGTTTCCTTCGAAAATGTTCTGGCTGATGTAGAAAGTGAGATCAGACGGCCCGCCGATGTGAATAGGCGTCGTCGCCTTGCTGCTCGGTCCCGGCCGAATGTAATTCGCAACATAGTTAACTTTCAGCACGCCCTGCGTCAATCCCGAAGCGATCTCGCCGTAGTTATAGATGACGTTGTTCCGCACATCAAAGATCGGGAAGGGAGGGCGGCCATAATTGTCACCCAATCGCGGATTGCGCGAGACGTTATGCGCCCAAAGATTGTGATGCCAGGTGACCGGTCCGTTCGCGCGCGCGAGCGATCCGTAACCATGATCTCCCTTTGAATGTTTACTGTGATTAAGACCTTCGGCGATCAGGCACCATTGCACCGTCACGTTCGAGACGTCTCCAGCCAGTGACAGATCTTCATCGATCGACCACGTCGCCGAGCAATGATCCACCACGATGTCTCTCGCCCCGGCTGCGAGTGTGATGCTGTCATCCTCCTGAGCTGTCAGGTCGCCGAGCCGGCTGCGCAGGTAACGCACGACGACATCATGAGTCGCGATCACGAACGTATAATTTCGCAGGCAGATGCCATCGCCCGGCGCCGTCTGACCCGCGATGGTGATGTAGGGATTTTTAATAATCAGTTTTCGGGTCAGAGTGATCAGTCCGGAGATACGGAAAATAACGATGCGCTTGCCCTCGGCTTCAACTGCGGTGCGAAAGCTGCCCGGCCCGTCGTCGCTGAGATTTGTTACCGCGATCACCTTGCCGCCGCGACCTCCCGGCGTCGTCGCGCCAAAGCCTTCAGCGCCCCGGAAGGCCGCCAGCCCAGGGTTGCGGTCAGTACCATCCGCGTGAGCGGATGGATCAAGGAACGGATGTGGACGAAACGCAGGTACTGTTGCCGCTGTCATGGCCTGGCAAAGCACCGCCAGCAGCGCTGACGCCACACAGAAATTGTTCGCCACTCGCAACGTTCGTTTAGACACCACCAAGCACTCGACTATTCAAACCCTCGACTCGGACATGCCAC
>DATANL010000036.1:0-4386 GCA_036266295.1 Pyrinomonadaceae bacterium
TCGATTACAAAGAACATGCCGATGAATCATCCCCTCACTCGGTGATTGTGCACGAGGTGAATTTGGCTTCTCGACGCATCGCTCACTACGAAATCATTCATAAACTCGGCGCGGGCGGGATGGGCGAAGTGTTTCTGGCCCAGGACACCAGGCTCGAACGCAAGGTGGCGATCAAGACGTTGCCGGCAAAGTCGATCGACGACGCGAACGCGCGCCGGCGGTTGTTCCGCGAAGCCCGGGCCGCGGCCACCCTCGATCATCCGAACATCTGCGGGATTCATGAGGTAAACGAAGACGGCGATTGCGTTTTCATCGTCATGCAGTATGTCGAAGGCGAGACGCTGGCGCAGAAACTGGTGGAAGCGTCGCTCAGCACCGACGAAGTCCTGGACATCGGCATACAAGTCACAGAGGCTTTATCGGAAGCACACTCGCGCGGCGTCATCCATCGCGATATCAAACCGCAGAACGTCATCATCACTCCGCGCGGCCAGGTGAAGGTTTTGGATTTTGGACTGGCCCGCATGACTCAAAAAGATCGGCCCAGCGATCCCGACGCCAAGACTGAGACCCAACTTACCGAAGAAGGTTACATCGTCGGCACGGTGGCTTACATGTCGCCCGAACAGTTGAAGGGCGCGCCGGTCGATACGCGCAGCGATGTCTTTTCGCTCGGCGTGTTGCTTTATGAGTGCGCAGCCGGCGCTCCGCCGTTCACCGGTAGCAGCAAGATCGAGATCTCTTCCAAGGTCTTGCAGATCGAACCGCGCAAGCCGTCCGAATTGAACCCGCTGATTCCACCGCTGCTCGAGCGGATCATTCTGAAGGCGATGGCCAAAGAAATGACCGATCGCTATCAAACTGTCGACGAGTTGCTGCGCGACCTTAAGAGCGTGCGCGCCTCAATGTCGGGAGCGACGGAATTGTTGCCCAGCGTGACCCGGACCGCGTCTTCAGAGGTCTCGCCGTCGCCGGTTGCCGCCGCGCTACATTCGCCGCGCGTGCAGATCGGCGTGGTCGCCGCGGCTCTTTTGATCATCCTTGCTTTCGCCGGTTATCGCATCTGGCGGGGGACGCCGAACACGCTCAACGCTTCGGCCAAACCATATTTTGAAAAAGGCGTCGAGGCCATCCACGCGTCCAGTTATTTTCAGGCGAGCACTGCACTCAAGAAGTCTGTCGATTTGGATCCGCAATATGCGCCGGCCCGGGCCCGTTTGGCCGAAGCCTATCTCGAAATAGGGAACACCGAACAAGCGAAAGACGAACTGCGCGTCGCGAACCAGCTGGCCGGCAAGCGCAGCCTGGCAACCAACGATCAACTGCATCTGGACGCCGTCAACGCCATCGCCGACCGGGACTTTCAAGGGGCGATTAGTTCATATCAAAAAATCCTGGATCAGGCGCCGGCGGCCGAGAAGGCGAACGCCCTGGTAGACCTGGGCCGCGCCTACGAGAGAGGCGAGCAACTCAGCAAGGCGATTGAGAATTATTTGAGTGCGACCAAGCTTGATGCGCAATCGGCGGGAGCGTTTTTACACCTCGGGATTGCGTATGGTCGCAGCAAAACTATCGAAGACCGACAGGCAGCCGCCGAACGAGCATTCGCCAGTGCCGAAAAAATCTATCAAGCGCTTTCGAACAATGAAGGCCTGGTCGAGGTCATCTTTCAACGGGGCGTGCTGTTCGCCGGCAGCGGCAAGTTAGCTGAGGCCAAAGAGCAATTTCAACAGGTACTCGAGGCGCTCAAGAACCAGGAAAACAATTACCAGCTGACCAGGACCGAACTGCAACTCAGTCTGATCTACCGGGACGAAGGAAACCTCGAACGGGCGAAGGAACTGGCGGCTGAGGCAGTGCGCGTGGCGCGGCTCAGCGATATCAAGAACGTCGCGACCAATGGCCTGATGGAGCTGGGCCTGGCTTTGATGAATGCCGGAAGTTTTGATGAGGCCCGCAATCTTTTTCAACAGGCGTTGGATATGGCGCAGCGCGATAAATCTACAGTTGCCGAGATGCGCGCGCACCTGTGTTTCGGGCGGCTGTATTATCAGCTGAACGACAACGACGCCGCGATCTCAGAAGCGCAGAAGGCTTTGGATTTTTACAAACCGGGCGGTTATATCCGCGAGACATCGATCGCGTTGACTGTGCTGGGGCGCGCCAACCAGGACAAAGGCGAGGATCAAACGGCGTTGCGTCTGTTTCAGGAGCAAAGCGAATTGGTTAAGCAGGCCGGCGACCAGTCGGGTGTCGGTGATTCACACATGAGTTTGGCCAGCCTGATTGGCGTCAACCAGGAGAAGTACACAGAAGCGTTGGCCCATCTCGACGAAAAGCTGAAGATTGATGAAGCGCTGAAGTCAGGACGCGGCCTGGCGTCCGATCAAATGAATCGCGGCAAGTTTCTCTGGCAGTTGGGACGTTACGCCGAAGCGCAGACTGCTTTGGACGCAGCGTTTGAAATCGCCAACCGCAAAGAAGCGCAAATCAAAACCGTTTTGGCCTGGGTCCATTTGATTCGCGCGCGAATTGCTTTGAGCCAGAATCAATACCCGCAAGCAAAGAAAGAAGCGCAGCTCGCCCTGGACTTGAGCGACAAGTTTTTCGACGTGGCGCTCCAGGCCAAGTCGACGATGGGTTTGGCGCAGGCTATGTCGGGTGCGACGGCCGAGGGCCGGAAGCTTTGCGAAGAGGGCGTGACGATCGCGCGGGGGTTGAAAGCCCGGGCGCTCATCGCCGGCGCCCAGTTGGCGCTGGCCGAAGCGATGTTGCTCAGCAAGGACAACCCGGCGGCCATTCAGACCGCATCCGAGGTTCAAAAAATATTTGGACAATCCGGGCAGAAAGATTCAGAATGGCGCGCGCTGCTAATTGCAGCCCGCGCGAGCGCTGCCGCGGGCGACAAATCGGCCGCCCGTGACTATGCGGGGCGAGCCGAAACTGCGTTGAATTCATTGCCGCAGATTTGGGGCGCCGACAGCTACGAAAGTTATTTGCGGCGGCCTGATATTCAGACGTATCGCAAGCAACTCGCGCAAATAAGTACATAGGCAAGTCGATACAAACTCACTCAAAGGAGAAACCACAATGACATTCCCTTCAACAGTTCTCTATGGAACCGACACGGGCGATCCCGGTGGTGGCAGCAGCGGACGCAAGCGGCCGCCGGTCAAGAAGACGGGATCCAAGAAGGCAGCTAAGAAGTCAGCGGCCAAGAAAAGATAGTTCAGACTCACAGATGTCATTTTGCCGCTGGCGCTGACGTTTGATACTCAGACGACGGCGCCAACGGCATTTTCCGTTCACCGTATCTCACAATCCATGTCCGATCATCAAACAGGTTCGGGTAGGACCCTGCATGACATCGAGCGCAGCGACGCGATGACGCCGCTGAGCAAGTTTCTCAAGTCGGCTGAACGCACCAGTCACCTGAGTCGCGAACAGCGCTTGCGAATTGTCGAGCAGGCTCTGTTACTGCTCGAAATGAATTATGTGCACCTGCCGCTCAAGCAGGCGATGCATGCAGTCAATCCGCTTCAGTTACTCAAACTGCTGAAGTATCGACTCGGCACGAAGGACCGCAAGCTGGAACCGGTTATGAGTTTTCATAATCGGCTGCTGGACATATTCGTTTCGCTGCGCGACGTGCACACCTCTTACTACCTGCCGTCGCCCTTTGTTTTTCAAATGGCTTTTCTCCCGTTTCTGATTGAGCAATGCTTCGAACCCGACGCCAGACGCCAGCGCCGAGAAAAGTTCCTGGTCACCCGGGTAATGCCGGAGATGCGCGACGAAAGCCTGCTCGCCGGATCAAGCGCAGCGTTTTTCGAGCCGGGAATCGAAGCGCTCTACTGGAATGGAATACCGATTCGGCGCGCCATCGAATTAAATGGGCAGAACCAGGCAGGCAGCAATCCGGAAGCACGACTCGCGCGCGGACTCGACAATCTGACGGTGCGTCCCCTGGACGCGATGCTGCCGCCAGACGAGAAGTGGGTTGACCTCACCTACAAATCGAAATCTGGCGAAGAGCTGACCCATCGATTTGAGTGGCGGGTCTATGATTCGACCACCGAGCCTGACGCGATGGCCCCACCCGAAAATAATCACGCGGCGATTGACATCAAGAAGAGCAAGACTAATCAGTTCAAGAAGACTTTTTTTTCGCCGCCGCGTCCCGTCAATGTGCGCCAGGCATTCAAACGAAATTTTTACCCCGACGTTCGCATTGTCGGCGGTCGTCAATATGGGTACCTCCGATTGTTCAGTTTCGACGTCGAGGACAATCCTAAGAGCGTCGACCAATTCGTCAACGAAGTGCGGCGCGTCATTACCGCGCCTGACTTTCCCCAGGAAGGACTGATTATCGACCTGCGCGGAAAC
>DATANL010000037.1:0-5026 GCA_036266295.1 Pyrinomonadaceae bacterium
TGATGTCAGCCGGCATTGGGTGGCGTCAATGCCCGAGATTGCAGGAAAAAGATCAGTTATCGGTTCATGTTTGTGTGACAGATCCGACGTCATAACATCGCTAAAGGATCAGTGCCGTCTCCGTAGGAGATGGATCAAAGAGGCATCTTCAGCCCCTGCGATCCGTTGTCACTTGATCGATCCAATCCCGTCGAGCACGACCTTCGCGACAGTCGGAATAATCTCGCGGTCATTCGCATGGTCGGTGGTGAAGGTTACCAGCACAAACTTGGCCCCGTTAGGCAATTCGATATAAGCCGCATCGTGTCGCGTCGTGCTCGTCCATCCGGCCTTCGACCAAAGCCTGGCGCCGGTCATTCCCTGCAAAGCGATACCGGAAAAGCCATGGCCCTGATCGTCGTTGTCTTTGGAGGTCCCGCTGAAATCGCGCTTCAACAACTCCATCATCTGCGTGCTGTGCGTCTGGTTCACCGCGCGACCGGTGACAATCTCTGAGAGCAGGCGCGCAGTTGCATCCGTGGTTAACTTGTTTCGGTTCTCGCCGTTCGGTCCGCGCGACACGCGTTCGCGGCCATAGGCATCTTCACAAAAGGTTTTTTGATTGACGTTGATATTCGTGAACCCGAGCGAAGAATAATATCGATTCACGGCGTTCCGTTTGTACTGCCACTCTTCCATCTCTTTTGCCGTCAATTCAAAACCGCCGGTCGTCTGCGTCAAGACATCGACCACGTACTGTGTCGCTTCGTTGGATGAATCGACGATCATGTCGCGGACGGCCCGTTTCAACTCGGGCGTCTCATGGATCTTTTTGTCTTCGAGCCAACGATGCACGGCGACGAGATAGAAAAGTTTGACGACGCTGGCAGGATAGATACGCTCGTTCCCTCGAAAACTCGCCGTCGCCGGATGTTGCGGGTCGCGCAGATTGATCAAAGTGATCGAGAGCTGCGACTCGGTCAATTTTTTGTCGGCGAATTTCTCGAGCGCGGCATGCGCAGCGTCGTTAACGAGTTGTTGCAGCGCATCGGCGCGTGAGGATTCAATGCGCGCAAAAGAGTTTCGCTGCTGACTCTGCGCCGGGACCGACAAAACGACGAGCCAAAACAACGCCAGCGCCAACTTAATTTTCATTTCCACTCCTCGCTTGCCGCGACAGAATCAGATAGACAGGTAAACCGATGATGATAAATATTAGACTGGCCAGTGGCGGCGCTTTGATTGATTCTGCGAGCGCCGAGATGGGATGACCGCTGCCGAGCAGACCAAGCGTCGCGCTCATTGCCGGCCTCGCGTCCCAAACTATTCGACCGAGCAGCCATGCAGTAACTGCCAGATAAACGAACGGCACGACCGGATATCCCCAGGTGCGATAGGGCCGCGGAGCATGCGGCAGGCGGCGGCGAAAGACAAAGACGGCGGCCGCGACGAAAGCATAAAAAAGTGTTAGCGCGAAAATCGCGGCATCGGTCAATTGATCATAAGAACCGGACAGGGCCAGCACGCTCGACCAGATGCCCAAAACGATCAGCGATCGAATGGGCACACGCGTGCGCGGTGAAATCCTGGAAAGTCCTTTGAAGAACAGACCGTCACGCGCCATGGCGTAGGGCACGCGCGAAGTCGCCAGGATCGATGCGTGCAAGGCGCCGAAAGACGAGGTCATCATCGCCGCGGCCATCAGCGTCAGGGCGATGGCTCCAAGCAAGCGGCGCACAACTTCAGCTGCCACCGACAGTGACGCGGGCACGCTCGCCACTTCCGTCGGCGTCAGCACGTGATAGTAGCCGATGTTCACCAGCAGGTAGAGACCCATGACGATGAACATGCTGATGATGAGTCCCAGCGGCAGATTGCGTTCCGGGTGCTTCACCTCGCCCGCAAGAAAGCTGATGTTGTTCCAGCCGTCATAGGCCCAGAGCGCTCCCAGCATCGCCGCGGCGAATCCCGCAAAACCACCAGTGGTGATCCCGACGCCTTCGCAGGCGCCGCCCACATTCATCTGCGACAGATGTGACCAATCACCGCCGGAATAAACGAATGCGCCGACGCCGACGCCAATCAACAGCAAGACTTTGATTGAAGTAAGAACGGTGGCGACGCCGCCGCTGAAAGTGACGGCCGCGCAATTGATCAGGACGGTCGTGGCGATGGCTGTCAGTGCCACGAGCTGCAAACGTCCGAACGGAATTTCCAAACCGCCGAGGCGAAGCGTGAAGAAGTTGGTAGCGAGCGCGCCGCCGGTAAGCTGGTTCAGGAAGATGGCAAAGCCAACCGCGAGCGCGGCGGCCGAGGCGCTGCGCGCAATAGCAAACTGCGTCCACCCGTAGATGAACCCCGAGAAGCGCCCATAGGCATCGCGCATGATGCCGTATTCCCCGGCCGCGCGCGGAAACATTGCCAGCAGTTCCGCGTAAGTCAGCGCGCCGGCCAGCGATAAAACGCCGGCCACGAGCCAGACCGTCAAGGCAATCCTGGGCGAGCCGACGTTGCAGGTCATCACGCGCGCTTTGAGAAACACGCCGGTGCCGATGACGTTGGCGACGTTGACCGCGATGGCCGCAACCAGGCCGAGGCCGCGAACGAGTTCGGCTTTGTTTGATTTTGAGGTATGAGTTTCGGGTGTTGGCTTCATCGGCGCTGATCGAATTTATTTGATCGCAGTCTTTGATTAGATCGATTCGCTAATGGTTGTTGTTTGCAGCCTTACCTCGGGCGCGTATTTCAGCAAGTTCGTCGAGAAACTCCTGTCGTTCTTTCGCCGCCTGAGCTGCACGCTTCATTTTCTGGTTAACGTGCCGCTCACCCTTGAAGTCAGAGTCTTGCAGGGCTTGAGCCCACGCTTTCAGTTGGCGAGAGCAACTCTCACCTTTGGTTTTGAGAAGTTTGATCTCGGGCTTGAGTGCCCGGAAGACCGGCATGCGTTCGAGGAGACACAGCATAGACCTTACTTCGCCAGCGGAGCCGCGTGAGATGTAGAGAAATGACAAGAGTTCCCGGTTCGTTCCGCGTTCGAATCCTTCAGCAATGTTGTTTGAGACAGACAGGGCGGCACGTTCGAGCTGGTTTTTTATGCTGTAGCGGCTGCTGAATTCCGGTTTGGCAGTAAATTCAAAAACATTCAGCGCCAAATCGATCGCGCTCTTCCAAACCGGCAAATCCTCGAATCGTTGATAAGGCATAATTGACCTCCCAATAGGAACGGTTTCGATCTAAGGCATCCAAAATCCTAAAATTCCAAATCCCAGATTCCAGATTCCAGATTCAAAACCCCAGAGTCTTGATCCGAGTCGATATGATCTGGGACCGTGATCTTGATCCGGGAGCGTGATCTTGATCCGGAACCGTGATCTTGATCCGGGCGCAACTTGATCCGAGTGAAATATTCAATCTGCAATCTGCAATCTGGAATCTGGAATCTGGAATCTGGAATCTGGAATCTGGAATCTGGAATCTGGAATTCACTTCAGACTCACGCCTCACCACACATCATTCATCAAAAGATCCTCATAACTATCCCGCCGCCGAATCAAATCCGCCTTCCCACCTTCACGCACCATCACTGCCGCCGGCAGAGGCCGCCCATTGTACGGGAACATCTGCGCCAGCGAATACGCGCCGCTATTCAATAGCGCCAACACCTCGCCCGGCTTCGCCTCGCGCGGCAGCAGACGGTAGTCGGGCAGGCGGCCGTGACGTTCGATGTCGAAATAGACGTCGCCGGAATCGCACAACGGTCCGGCAACTTTGTATTGCGCTTCCAACGGCTCGCACGCGCGCGACGCGGAAATCAGATGGTAGTACCACTTGTAATTGTTCATCGACAGCAGCAGGTTGTAACCCGCATCCGTCAACAACCAAACGTCGTCGGTCTCAGGCCGTCGTTTGATGTTCTGAATTCTGGTCAGCACCACACCCGTGTCCGCGATGACGCTGCGGCCGGGTTCGAGGAGGATCGTCACTTGATCAAGCATGTGCTCCGCTTCGGCATCGCGCGCTGATTCACGCGCCACGCGCAACGCCTCGGTCAACACCGCCGACGGCTCGAGATCGGCCCCGAGCATGTCCCGCTCGTGCTCCGGCAATTGATCAGCCTGCGAACGATCGCGCAGATAATTCACCGGAATACCCCCGCCGAGGTTGATGTGCTCGAGCATCAAACCGGTCTCGCGGTGAATCTTCATGAGATGGTTCCACATGCTCCTGAACGCTTCGGCGAACGGCTCGACGTCAGGGGTTTGCGATCCGACATGAATGTGAATGCCGCAGACGTGAATCAGATCAGGATTCTGCAAGCCACGACGAAAAGCATCGAGCACTTCCGAGGACGAGATGCCAAACTTTGAAGTGAGCAAAGCCGTCTGCAACCCAAGATGCGAGCGCGTGCCGATCTCCGGAACCAGACGCAAAGCAATGCGCGCGGGCGGCAATCCCTGATTCAATTCACTGCGCGCGCGCCTGACTGCGTCTTCAACCAACTCGATTTCATAAATTGAATCGACGTTGATCGAATAGATTCCGGCGCGCACAGCTTCATCCAGCTCTTCCCCGGTCTTGCTGGTGCCGTTAAAGATGATCTGGTCGGGACGGAATCCGACGCGCAGCGCCTTGAACAATTCGCCGCCGCTATTAACTTCGATGTCGATGCCGCTCTCGCGCACGACCTTCAGCACCGCCATGTTCGAATTGGCTTTCGACGCATAGCAGAACTTGATCGGCCGCTCGACCTGTCTGGCCGCGGCTTGCAAGCGCGCGATGTTGGCGCGGATACGTGGCTCTGAGAAAACGAAAAGCGGCGTGCCGTACTTGTGAGTCAGCGTGAGTGCATCGGCTCCGCTGATAAAAAGATGATTGTTTTCGCGCGCCTCCAGAAAACCCGGAATCGTCCAGGCAGGCGCTTTGGTGATTACTGATGACATGTCGTTTTGATTTCCTCAGTGTCCGCTGGTGAAAATGATTTACACAGAGGACACAGAGAAGAATTACAACTGCGCGATCATTTCGGCCGGGTTCCAGTACGCGTGCA
>DATANL010000038.1:0-8179 GCA_036266295.1 Pyrinomonadaceae bacterium
GCGCTCGTGGCGGTCTTCATCGCATTCATCCTCAACACAATCAACGGAGAGATCGTTAAGGTAGCGACGCAGAGTGCCCAAATCGGAGAGAACTTTGGTGCAGTGATCTCGGCTCCGATTGTTGAAGAGGGTTCGAAGGCGTTTATTTTGCTGGTGCTGTTTCTTTGGAAGCGCGACGAGTTTGACGGCATCGTCGATGGAATAGTCTATGCCGGCATGGTCGGTCTGGGCTTTGCCATGACGGAAAACATTTTGTACTACGGCCGCGCGGTCGGGGGCGGCGCGGGCGTGCTCACGTTCACCTGGATTCTGCGCGGTATGGCAGCGCCGTTCTCGCATCCCCTCTTTACCAGCATGACGGGCATCGGCCTGGGCTGGTCCCGTCAATCGGACAACGGGTTCATAAAAGTGGTCATGCCCGTGCTCGGATTCATGCTCGCCGTGTTGCTGCACGGCACATGGAATGGAACTGCTACCTATGGCGGCGCCGCCGGATTCTTCGCAGCCTATTTCTTAATCATGGGGCCTGCATTCATCATCACGCTGATGGTCATCGGCTTCTCATTGCGCCGCGAGGGCCGAATTGTTCGTCAATTTTTGTATCCTGATTATCAGCGCGGCTTTTTCGATCCGGTCGATTACGAAAAGCTATCGAGCATTCGCGGACGCATGGGAACGTCGTGGAGGGCCATGACGACTATTGGCTTCGGCGGCTGGCGGACGCGGATGCGTTACAACCAAATCGCCAGCGAACTGGCTTTCCATCGCAGTCGCGTGTCGCGCGGAATCGTTCGCGACCAGAACCTGGCGCGGGAACGCGAAGAGGACTATCTCTACACGCTCCAGGAACTGCGGCATAAACTCGGAATGACGGGGCCCGCAGCGCCGCGCTAGGAAAAAGATCGCCGAGTTGCCGGACATGGCTTATACTTGGCGCGCTTTCTGGCTGTAGTCTGAATCCGACACTTACCCGATACTTGCAGATTCAACTTCTACCAAGCTCCTTCGATTCAAAAGGCGGCGCCAGTCCCGCGCAACGCCTTACCTGCTTTGTGATCGACGACCGGGTCACCATCGACGCCGGCAGCATAGGCATCGCGCTGAGCGACGCGCAGCAAATTACGGTTCGCGATGTCATTGTCACGCATCCACACATGGATCACATCGCCAGCCTGCCGATATTCGTCGATGATTTATTCGGCGACCTGCGCGAGCCGGTACGCATTCACGCGACCAGTGAAGTCATCGAGCTGTTGAAAGCCGATGTCTTCAACGACACTGTCTATCCAAAATTCGATTTGCTGAAGAACGCACACGGTCATGTCATGCAGTACGTGCCGTTTGAAGTGGGGCGGGAATTCAAGGTGGCTCACCTGACCTGCACGGCCGTTTCGGTGAATCATATCGTGCCGACGATTGGATTGTTGCTTTCGGACGGAGTCACGACAGTAGCTTTCAGCTCAGACACGGCTGAGACCGAAGAATTCTGGCAACTGGTGAATCGAGCGAAAAAGCTGCACGCCCTTTTCATCGAAGCGTCTTTTCCGGATTCGATGGAAGGACTCGCAAAAGCGTCGAAGCATCTCACTCCGGCCAGCCTGCGCAGTGAACTGACCAAGCTCAACCATAACGGCATGGACATTCTGGCGGTGCATCTCAAGCCGGCCCACCGCGAAAAAGTCGTCACGGAATTGAATCAGCTAAAAATTGACAGGCTGCAAGTGATGGAACCAGGCAGGACTTACGAGTGGTGAGACTACCGCTGCTGCTCGAATTCTTTACGTGCATGCTCGCCGGAAACTCTATCCAGCAACACACGTCCGCTCGGCAATAAGTCGGTCACCTTGTAGGTACGTTCATCAGCGTCGCGTCCCGGCATGAGTTCCGCGCGAAAAGTCACCGACATTCCAGGCCGCGCCCATGTGTCTGGGGGAGTCAGCCGCCGCTTCGATTTTCGATCTTTCATAATCACAGTTGCAATCGCCCCGGCTGCGGCAGCGGCGACCGTCAGTCCACCCAGCAAGAGCTTCGAGCCTTTCTTCATCGCGTACCAGGAACAATACGACAGCAACGCCCGTTCCCAAAACGGCCAAGGCGCGTCACCCGCGGTGCAGCCGCGACTGCGCGCCTTCCATTTCAGGTAAAACACCCGTCAATTATTGACAGAGAGGGTCCAGCCGGACATTGATCGTGGGCAATCCGCTCAAGGCCCGTTCTGAATTCATTTCCTTAAAATGACTCCACTCGCCGGGTAAATTGTCCTCTGCAAAGACGGCCTCAACCGGACACTCGGGAACGCACGCGTCGCAGTCTATGCACGTCTCAGGATTAATAACCAGCATGTCATCGTCGAGATGAAACGCTTCTACGGGGCAAGGGATTGCACAGTCGGTGTAACGACAATTCACGCACGGATCGGCAACTACGTAAGTCATCCAAAAACCTCCAACGGTGATGCAATTATTGCGGGGTTAATTTACACAGAGAAAAAGCAGGCCGCAAGAACCAAATTGCTAACTCGTGTGTGCCGGGTCTGTTTTCCATTGCGCGATGGCGTCAGTGCCGTCGAATTTATAAAGAGCCAGGTCCGAGTTGGTGAGCATCTTCGTCAGCATTAAGATCTGTCCCGTGTGCATCGAGAAGTGTTCGATGACGTGAAGAATTGCTTCGAGCGCCGAGACATCTGATCCCTGGATCGTGCAACGTTCGAGCAAACTATTCGCGTCGTACCCTCGCAATGTTTCATCGACATCATTCAGCGTTCGGGTAAGAAGCGCGCGCAGCTCCGCGCGTGGAATTACTTCACGTTGCTCGAATTCGGCGTCGCGATTCCTCGCGTCCGCCGCTCCGCCTACGCCGCAGACAATCCACTGACGCGCGTTGCCGCACAAGTGCAGCACGAGATTGCCGATGCTGTTTGAATGTTCGTTTGGTCGCCACCAGATTTGATCGTCGCTTAGACGTTCAAGTGCTATTTCAATCTTAGGTAGGAAATCGTCGACGAAATGATAACGCGAGCGCGCGATAAACTCCTGGCCAGTCTCATTCATGTCAGTATTCTCGCGCAATACGATGCGGTTGCCGACTCGGCCGGCACAGACGTGGCTAGTATTCGTCTGCCAACTCCAACTTCTCAGGCCGCTGCTTGTGCTTGGCTTTTCGTCCTGCAGGTCGCGCTTTTGGATCCGGCTTTGCCAAACTCAGAGGATGTCCGGGAGGCGCCACCGGCCGGCGGATTGAACCGATGATGGATGCCTTTCGCTTCCCGCTCTTCGACCGTGAAGATTTCATGGACGTTCCTGCAACGGGGGCGATGCACTGGTGATGCTATAACCGCAGTTCACCAGGTGTCAATGCTTTTACGGCGAAGATGCGCTACGGAAAGCGGACAGACCTCCGGCAACACCGGGACATATCTGCAACTGGATTGACGCGGAGTTTTAGGCTTCGTGAGGCTGCTGATTGCGGGCGCGAATCAGGCTTTCGACAGCTTTGGCGGTTTCCGCCCGCTGGCGTTGTTCGAATTCCGTGACCCAGTTGGTGACGGTATTGACTATGCTACCGGCAGTTTTGCGAGCAGCCTTAGGCTTACTACGCTTGCGGTTAACGCGCTCTGCACGTTTGATGATCTTTACTTTTTTCTCGGACATAAACATAAAGGAGAGCTGATTTACAATCACTTAAAACGAAATATCTGGCTGAAAGTTCCGGCCTGGTTGGGCTTATTTCTCAGGGAAAGCAAGTCTTAGACGCTGCTTCGGGGTAAATAGTTGCAGTAAGACGTGAAGAAGCTGTTAAGCCCGTGTTAATTCTGAGTAACATCAGTTTCAGCCTTGGCTTTCATGTCGATCCGCCAAAGCCGCCGTTGGGCAAGATAAGCGAGAACACTCAAAGCGATCACCCCGCCAAAAGCCACCCAGGGTAACGCGCCTCTTAGTCCGCGCGTCCCGAACCTGACGATAAAGACATTAATGATAATCAGCGCAATCCGCAACTCCGTAGGACCGAAACGCGAGAAGCTCACCCGAAATTCATCGGTCGCTGCCAACATCAAAAAGGTATGAAACATAAACGCGCTGAAGACGCACAGCACCAACATCATGCCGAAGAGCGACTTCTGCGGGATGATAAACGAATAACCAATCAGGATTGAACACAGGAATCCGTAATCGAACAGGTGGTCCATGTAAAAGCCCCACTTGCGTAATCCGGTGTTGCGATATTTACCCAGCTTACCGTCGAAATGATCCGTGAAGTAATGCAGCACCAGCATCAGGTTCGTCATCCACAGCCAACGCAGATTGCCCGCCGCCAGATAACCAAACAGGGCAATGCCAATCGCCCAAACCGGAGTGAGCAAAGTCAAATGATAGGTCTCGAGCCAGCGAGGAATTCGCGGCAAAATGAACGCCGTCAGCCGCCGTTCGAGCGGCACCAGCATTCCGCTATTCGTCTTACCGGCTCCGGCGAAAGGCTGTTTGCCATACACACGCGCTGACCACTCCGGTTCGCTGCCGGAAAGCATGCGCGCGTCGATTTCTGTCTGCACTTTAGTCACCTCGAAGATCCAGGATTAAATCGGGAGTCCAATTGAGGGCAAACTCCGAGCCACTGAGCACCGACTCTGTCTCCTGTGCATTCCGGTAATCCCGCAAACTGTTGATGGCGACGCAACAGATGAAACTGCGACAGTTGGTAGGTTTCGACTGCGCCCAATCCTCAGATGAAGACGACCGACTGAGACGTCGGAATTTCGAACCGCTTACGACAACGCGGATTGCGGCAGCCGAGCATGTCATCAATCCGTACCATGTAGTCGCGCGACTTGGCGAACTGGGCCCGAATCATTTCATTGGCCCCACGCGGCGGCGCAGATTTCCTGGTTCGTTTCAGCCAACGCACGTCGTAATCGTTTCGCTCGCGGCAGTGGGGACAGACAAACGAAGCCTGCTTCGTCTCCTGCCTTTCATCAAAAAAATCTCTTTCGTTCATATGTTCCTTCCTCTCCCTCTGGGAGAGGGACTCGCATTTGTCGTTTGCTCTAGTCTACTTCAACATCAACTGCGCTGGCGCGCGCGATCATGGTCAAGTTCGGCCGGAGCAGTTTGCGCACAGCCGCAATCAGACGCTCTGCCTCCACCGGTCCCGGTTCAAATCCATCAGCGCCCGCGGCCAGGGCCATCGTCGGATGCCCGGTTCCCCATTCAGCAATCGCCAGGATAGAAACTCGTCGCAGCTCCGAGTTTGCGCGCATCCGTTTAATAAGATCCAGCCCCTCGGTCGAATCATCAAGATTGACGATAACCAGCTCAAACTGCGACTCGCGCAACTGGTTATAACTCGCATTAACATCGTCAGTAGTCGTGACAAAGAATCCTTCGGTTGCGAGTGACTGCCGCGGCCCAACACTCCGTTCCACATCACCGACGATTAGGATTCGCTCATGCATCACACAAATCGCGTAGATACTGAAAGCTGTAAATTCCCGTATCGTGCCCGTCGCTCCAGCGAAAATTCAAAGCATAGCGACCGACCACTGATAAGTCTTTAATCTCGACTTCATCGGAAATCGCTTCCGGCTTCAAAGTGCGTTCGCCCGTCCACTCGTTCACGCATTGCGCGCAAGGACAAGCACGACGCAGCCGCGCTGATTGATAATCGCAGGCCTTGCCATCCGCCCAGGTAATTCGCAGAAGCGTATCGCTCTCCTGCGAAATTTCGCGCGGCTCGATTGCTTGTCTGCGTGCGGTATCTGCGGTAGCCATGCTCACTGCCCGCCGTTCGCTTCGTTTAAGACCGCTTCGACGTCGGCCGCCTTGACCCGAAAGTGTGAAGCATTCCACACCACCTCACCGTCGCGGACGATCAGCACCTGCGGAGTCTCATGACTAACGCGCCACCTCTTCTCGATCTCGTCGGAGACCGAACGCGCTTTTTGCACGACCACCAGACCAACCGGATACGGCAGTCTCGACATTTCGTTGTAAGCACGCGAACTAATGCCGCAGGTATCGCTGTGCTTGAACAATATCGCCGGCGCGCCATCGAGTTTGGCAACAAAATCTTCCAATGACGTGAGGTTCGATATCTCAATAAATTGATTGTCCATAGAAAAGGTCGGGCAGCTTCATCATAGACTGTCCAAACACGAGCGACAATCGCCTGTGCAGTTCGGCCGCGCGCATACGTGCCCGCTTGAGCGCGCGGTGCAAACAAATAACGAGCAGGTCGCGCAAACTTTGCGGCAGGAATTGTAGCGTTCGACGGACAGGTCCGGCTCTGACGCTAAAAACAGGATTGACAAAGAGTTAAGCCTTGCCTAGCCTATAGCCCAATTAAACCTGAGGTCGCGCCCGGCTTGCCGCAGGGCGACCCTTCGCAGGCATTTCAAAATTCAGTTCCAGGAGTTGACGATGAAAACGATCGCCCCTCTTTCGAAGTCGATTCTATTGATCACTTGCTTTGCCATCTTGATCGCGACGGGCACAACCAATGCTCAACGACGCGGCCGGGGCAAGCCTCAAAGGCAAACTGTCAGCAAGGCCGCGGGTCTGGTGGATGCAGCCGACAAACTCGCCGAGGATAAAAAATATGCCGAAGCGATTGACACCTACAAAATTGCTGTTCGTCTCGATCCAAACTATGCCCCGGCATTCGGCGGACTGGGCGACGCCTATCTGAACAGCGGCAATTCACAGCAGGCGGAGGTCGCTTACAAAGAGCAGGTGAGACTCGCACCGAACGACGCGGACGCGCAATACGACCTCGGATATTTTTTCAACGCGATGGGCCGTCATGGTGAAGCGTTCTCGCCGTTGGTCAAAGCAACTTCACTCGATCCGACATTCGCCGAAGCATTCTACGGAATCGGCTACGCCTATTCGCGCGGCACCGAATTCGAAAAATCGATCGGTTTTTATCGCAGTGCGATCAAGAACAAACCCGACTACGCGGACGCCTACTACGGCATGGGCGAGGCCTATGCGCGACTGGGCAAAGCGGACCTCGCAACCGAACAGGTAAAAAAACTCAACACCCTTGATCCGAAACTCGCGCGGAAACTCGAAAAGGAAATGACTACCGCGCTGGCGGACGCGAAGAAGGCGACCGAATCAACTCAGCAAGTCGCGCAAGTTTCACCCCCGACGCCGGCCACATCTCAGGCCCAACCGGCCACCGAGAATCCCGCAGCGCCGCGCAAAGTCGATCAGATAAGTGCGCCGCAGAAACCGGCGCCCTCGACCACGACGCCGAGCGAACCAACGTCGCGCCAATTACAGCAGGGACCGCCGGCCCAAGCGCCCCAGCCGCAGCCATCGACTATCGCCACGCCTCCTAACGCATCGCCGACGACGAGCGCTTCTCTCGCCGCGGACGAAGTCAGGGCCTTGCCGGCCAGCGCCAAACGCTGGGCGCTCGTGATCGGCGTGGACAAATACACCGATCCACAAATCAGTCCATTGAAAGGTTCGGATAACGACGCGCGGCAAATCGCAGACGCGCTGGTCCGCTTCTCAGGATTTCCGAAAGATCAGGTCATCCTGCTCTCTACCAGCGAACCAATCGAGCGACAGCCAACGCGCGTGAACATCCTGCGCCGCCTTTCGAATCTGAGCACGACGGTGCCAAAAGATGGAATGCTGCTGGTCTCGTTCGCCGGTCACGGTATGGAACGCGGGGGCCAGGCGTTTCTGCTGCCGGCCGACGCGCAGATCAGCGATTCAATTTCCTTTCTCGAAGAAACCGCGATCAGCATGACGCGGGTCAAGTCATGGATCAAAGAAACCGGCGTCAGCCAGGTCGTGCTGTTGCTCGATGCCTGCCGCAACGATCCGGGCGGCCGCGCCGATGCACCTAACAATTTGAGCAACGCTTACGTCAACGCCTTCAATTTCGACGTGCGCAATAAGGAGGTCCAGGCTTTCGCTACCGTCTACGCCACCGGCATCGGCCAACGCGCTTACGAATACACCGAGAAACGGCAGGGCTATTTCAGTTGGGCCGTGGTCGAAGGTCTCAAGGGCGCCGCCGCCAATGACAAAGGCGAGGTGACGCTGGCGCAGTTGGTGAAGTACGTACAGGACGCCGTGCCGAAACGCATCGCAGTCGATCTCGGTTCGACGAAACAGCAAAAACCTTTCGCCGTGATCGAAGGTTATCGCGCTGACGAACTCGTGCT
>DATANL010000039.1:0-4588 GCA_036266295.1 Pyrinomonadaceae bacterium
ACTGCCCCGCGGTTACGACACAGTCATCGGCGAACGCGGAATTTTTCTTTCGGGCGGCCAGAGGCAACGGCTGGCGATCGCTCGCGCGGTACTGACCGACGCGCCGGTCTTGATTTTCGACGAAGCGACATCGGCGCTTGATGCTGAATCAGAGCAACTGGTGCAACGAGCGATTTCAAACCTGGTGCGCAACCGCACCACGATCGTAATCGCGCATCGCCTTTCGACCATTCGCCGCGCCGATGCCATCGTCGTGATCGAGGCCGGCCAAATCACCGAACAAGGCACGCACGCGGAATTACTCGCTCGCGGCGGTCAGTATCAGCGGCTATACGAATTGCAGTTTGCCGATGAGGAAGAAGAATTAGTGAGCAGTGAGCGGTGAGCAGTGAGCAGTTCTCGAAAGGAGAATCATGGATAAACCCCACAAGAAATTGATCGCGTGGCAGAAAGGGATGGACTTGGTCGAAAGAATCTATGAGGTTACGCGAAAACTGCCGCGCGAGGAGGTTTACGGTTTGAGTTCGCAGTTGCGCCGCGCAGCAGTCTCCGTCCCATCGAACATCGCAGAAGGCGCTGCTGGCCGTTCAACCATTCAGTTCCGAAACTATTTAAGTGTCGCAATAGGATCATTAAACGAACTCGCGACACAGCTTGAAATCGTCTGGCGCATCGGTTATCTCGACCCCAAGTCCGTAGCAAAGGTTGAGGTAGTCGTTGATGAATGCCTCGCTCTTACTTACGGACTACGAAAGAGTCTCAACTAAATTGAATTGATTTGACTGCTCACTGCTTCCAGCTTACAGCTCACTTCTATGAAATCAATGACCGGATTTGGCCGCGGCAACGTGACGGGCGAAGCATTTAACGTCGCGGTCGAAATTAAAACCGTCAACAATCGTTACCTCGACATTCACCTGCGACTCAGCCAGGAATTGGCGCCGCTGGAAATGAATGTGCGCAAGCTCATCAGTTCGCGCTTATCGCGCGGCCGGGTCGATCTGAGCGTCAGCCTCGAGCGCACGGGCCCTTCGACCTATGAAATCAACCGCAATTTAATTGGCGGTTATATCAACGCCTTGCGCGACGTCCAGCGCGAATTCAATCTCGCCGGCGACGTCGACCTCAACACCCTGACTCGATTGCCGGGAGCGTTGGGCCAGGCGCGCAGCGGGATCGATGAAACGACCACCGAGGGAATCATGCGGGCAATCGGCGACGCCCTCGACGATTTGGAAAAGATGCGCGCGGTCGAGGGCGCAGCGCTCGCAGATGAAATGCGTGTGCGGCTCTCGAAGATCGAAGCTGAGATACCGATCATCGAAGATGCCGCGGCCGGCATTGTCGACGCATACCGGCAGCGTATCAACAAGCGCGTCACTGAACTCCTGGCGCGCAACGACAATCAGCTGGTCGAACTGGACGCGGGCCGTCTGGCCCAGGAGGTCGCATATCTCGCCGACCGTAGCGACATCACCGAAGAGCTAGCTCGCCTGCACAGCCATCTCGAGCAATTTCGCGTGACGATCGAAAATGAAGGCGAGGTCGGCAAGCGACTCGATTTTCTTTTACAGGAACTCAATCGCGAAGCCAACACGGTGCTTTCCAAGTCAACCGAAATTGCGATTAAGGATGCCGGCCTGGCAATCAAGGCCGAGGTCGAGAAACTGCGCGAGCAGGTGCAGAATGTCGAATGAGCTAACCCCAAACGACGGATCTTCCAGGGTCAGCCGCGGCATGCTGATCGTGGTTAGTTCTCCGTCCGGCGGCGGCAAGGGCACTTTGATCGATCGCGTTTTGAAGACGGTGCCGGACCTGGCTTTTTCGGTCTCGTACACAACGCGTGCGCCGCGGGGGTCTGAACAAAACGGTCGCGAATACTTCTTTGTCGACGAACCCGCGTTCCGCGCGATGATCGATCGTGGCGAGTTCCTTGAATGGGCCGATGTCTACGGACATCTATACGGCACCAGCGCTTCGCAGGTCGCCCGCGAGCGCGCTGCAGGACACGACATAATTTTAGAAATCGACGTGCAGGGCGCGGAAAGCATCCGGCACAAAGTGTCCGACGCAATTTCGGTTTTCATTTTGCCGCCGTCGTTTGAATTGCTGCGCAACCGTCTGGTCGCGCGTGCCACAGACTCGGCGGCGGACCTCCAACGCAGATTGACAGGCGCGCCGGCCGAAGTTGCGCAATACGAGCATTTCGATTACGTGATTCTGAATGACGACATCAATCGTGCCTCGCAACAACTGGCGGCCGTGATCTACGCCGAGCGCGCGCGCCGCGAAAGACAACAGGTGAGGTTACGAGAAGCGCTCGAAGACTTTGGCGCCGCATCAGAACCCGGAGCGATCGCGACCGGTTCATAGTGCCACCAGCCGGCATCGCTGTCCTTTGCTGTGTCCGGTGTGGTAAAACCTAGACTGGAGATTATTTATACAATTATGGCAGAACAAGAATTTGACGAATCAGTTGAACACGTACCCCAGGAAATCGATTCCAAATATCGACTGATCATCCTCGCAGCAAAGCGCAGCAAGCAGTTGCAGCGCGGAGCGCGTCCCCGCATCGACATCGATGCAACCAAACACAAACCAACGCGGATCGCTTTGGAAGAAGTGATTCAGGGCACCGTTCCATTTCATTTGAAGATTGAGGATGAAGCCGCCACACCGACTTCCGCCTGAGTTCCAGTAAGCCGATCGTTTACAGATAAATGATCCTCACGTGCATTCCGCCGGGCACACGTGTATTGAAGTGCGCCTCGGAGAGCGCGCCGATCTGCGTCGCGAGCGCCAGCCGACGATTGGTGATTCTCAAACGTCTCAGATAATATGCGCGCGTTGTCGGCGGTAAGGACCCTTCCTTGCGCAACAAAACTTTAATTCCAGGGAGAGCAGGCTTTTATGTATAGACGAACTACGGATCGTGCGATTCATCGTGTGGTGGCATTTCTGTTCGTGCTCATGTTCGTGACGCTGGCCCACGGCGTCGATATCAACGACACGCGGCTGTTGGCCCAACCCGCAATCAGCAAAAACCACATTGCCTTCATCTATGCCGGTGATTTGTGGGTAGCTGATCTGGATGGCAAGAACGTGAAGCGGCTGACCGCCGATGAAGGGGCGGAATTGAATCCGACTTTCTCTCCGGACGGATCCCTGGTCGCCTTTACCGGCCAATACGACGGCAACCTTGATGTCTACGTCGTGCCGGTCACCGGCGGCGTACCGACCAGGCTTACCTGGCACCCGGGCGCGGACGTCGTGCAAAGCTTCACGCCGGATGGATCGGCGGTGATGTTTACCTCGGCGCGCGCGGTCTTTACCGGAAGATACTCGCAACTCTTCACGGTGCCGGTCAAAGGCGGCATCGAAGAGCCGCTGAAGCTGCCGAATGCTTACGAAGCGACCTATTCACCGGACGGATCAAGGCTCGCCTACAACCCTCTCTCGCCTGCATTTCTTGAATGGAAACATTATCGCGGCGGATTGAACTCGACGATCTGGCTTTATAACTTCAGCGACAATGGGACTGAAAAACTGCCGCAGCCCGAAAGCCGGGCGAACGATGTCGATCCGATGTGGATGGGCGACAGCATCTACTTCCGGTCCGATCGTAATGGTGAGTTCAATATTTTTTCTTACAACCCGAAATCGAAAGCAATCAAACAGCTCACCGATCATAAAGACTTTCCGGTGCTGAACGCTTCGTCGGGCGCTGACAAAATCATCTATGAACAGGCGGGTTATCTGCACATTCTCGATCCGCGTTCGGGACGGAGCACGAAACTGACGGTTGGCGTCTCTGCCGATTTACCGGAAACCCGCGCGCGTTACGTGAAGGGCGCCCGGTACGTTCGCAACGCGGCGTTGTCGCCGACCGGCGCGCGCGCCGCGTTCGAGTTTCGCGGCGAGATCGTGACCGTGCCCGCCGAAAAAGGAGACGTGCGCGATCTGACGAACACCGTCGCCGCTAACGAACGTTCGCCTGCCTGGTCGCCCGACGGTAAATCGATTGCTTACTTTTCCGACGAGTCAGGCGAATATGAAATGCATATTCGCATGCAGGACGGCAAAGGCGACGTTCGCAAGATCAAACTTTCCGGCGCGGGGTTCTATGACGATCCCGTCTGGTCGCCCGACAGTCAGAAGATTAGTTATACAGACAATTCCTGGAGCGTCTACTGGCTCGATGTGAAGAGCGGTGTCTCGAAGAAGATCGGCTCGGAATACATGTACGGGCCTTCGCGTGCGCGCACTATCTATCACTCGTGGTCGCCCGATTCGAAGTGGGTGGCGTACACGTTGAGCACAAAGGCGAACATTCAAACCGTCTATGCTTATTCAGTCGATCAGGACAAGTCGTTCGCGATCACCGACGGCCTCAGCGAAGTCACGGAACCGGTCTTTGATGAAAGCGGGAAGTATATTTATTTCCTCGGCTCGACCAACGCCGGCCCGGTCAAGGAATGGTTCGCCCAGTCGAACGAAGACATGCGCGTGACCAGTTCGTTCTACCTGGCTGTCTTGCGCAACAACTTGCCGAACCCGCTGGCGAAGGAGAGTGACGAGGAGAAAGGCA
>DATANL010000040.1:0-4878 GCA_036266295.1 Pyrinomonadaceae bacterium
GGGAGGCCCGCGCTCCGTAGAGACGACCTAAGTTTCTGACGCTTCGCTCGGCTTAGTGCGCTTGAACCAGTCTTTGAAATTCAATAGCCCGATCGCTCCGGTGGCCGCCAGAAACGGAAAGAACTCAACCACGTAACGCGGCTCGACGCTGACGGCCGTCGAAAACAACACCAGGCGCGCGATGAAAATCAGCGCCACCAGTAAAACCCACATTCGTCCTTCGACCCTGCCATTCATCGCGAGCAAAATCAAACCACCAACGCCGAGCACGGTATAAATCCCGACCAACACCGCAAATATCGGCAGCCAGAAATTTTCGGCCCGGTTATTCTCAGGATTAAGTAGCGGCAAGGCGTTACCGACGAACGGATAAAAGTCCGAATGCGTATTGAACCAGAGCGCATGAGCGCGCCGCAGCGGCAGCATCACGTAATAGCGAAACGGGTGGCGGGCGATTCTTTCGGCGGCAATTTGACCAAAGGCGGCATCCAACTCCGGGGTCAGGTCCGGAGTTTTCGGTGACTGATCTTTGCTCGCGTCGTTGTCCTGGTCGCTGTCGTCCTCGTCTTCGGCGTTCTGACTCTTCGAATTGTTGGTTTGCTTGTCGTTCGTTGATTGATTCGGCGACGGCGAACTCGCGGGCTTCGCTTCTTCGTCGTCGCTGTTCTCATCTTCTTCGTGATTGTATCGATCAAAAAGGGCCGCGACTCGATCATGTTCGGCTTCCGAATCGAAAGCGCTGTCGGGCAGTTCGTCGACGTCGATAGGAGCCTGATCGAGGTTCCACAACAGATCATCCAGATACTCGCCGTCCGTCATCCAGGTCTTCATCCAACGCTCATAACCAAGGGGCACGAATTCGCCGGGCATGTTTCCGTTTGGCGGAGCCAGAGGTTGAAACACGTGCAGCGTGCGCCAATTGCGGATCGTCCATGGCGCCAGCACCAGCAGGAACGCGACGGACAGGATCGCTCCGGCCGCGAGTGTTTTTGGCAGTCGCCCCGTTCCTCGCCGCCGCATCTTCAACAACACGAGGACGCCGATGGCCCCCGTAACCAGCCCAACTTCGGGTCGAAACAAGACGTCGATCCCGGTGAGCAGTCCGGCGAGGGCCCACCAGCGCAGCTCTCGCTCGAATTTCTCTTCACGAAATGCAAACGTCGCCGCGATGCACGCTGCCACGATCAGAAAAGTCGCCGGCACCTCGGTCAAGATCGTGGCTGCGTAAATGGTCGTGAACGGATTAATCGCGGCCAGCGCCAGCGCGACAATCGCGGTTAAAATTTTACGGCGCTCATCCGGTTGCCATAACCAGGCGAGCCAGGCCACCAGCACGCAGGTTCCGGTATCGATCAGAGCTTGGACGATTCGCACCGCGGTGTTGTTGGTGTGTCCAAAACCCGCGTAGATGGCGGCGAGAAATAACGGATAACCGGGCAGCCGCACGTTCGTAGGTGAGAACGGCGCCTCATCCAGATGGCTGTAGACATGATGCTCAAGTACGTTCCGCGCGATCTGCTCGTAGATAATGCTGTCGCCCGCAGAGTCGTTCGCCAGCCAGTGCACGACTCCCAGCCGAAAGCCCGCGGCGAGCACAATTAGCGACAAAAGGATGACCCGCTGTTTTCGCGTGAACATATCCCTGGGTTTAGATGCGGCACTTGTGCGGCAAAAAAGGCGGACAAGTCCGCCTTCTAAACTACCTGAAACTAAACTACCTCAAAATTTTTTCAGAATCATGGCTGCGCTTCTACAGTCGCTTTTCTTTCCAACTTGCCCCAGCCGACGATCGCGCCGGTGAACGCGGTCGAGACCGACTTAATCATCACGTAGTACATCACCTGCCGATAGCAGAACCGCTGCAGGAACAGCCACCACAGCAGACGCCAGCGCTCTTTGCGTTCGAGCACAAACGCGAAGCAGGCCGCGCTCCAATCAACCGCCAGGAACAGCGCGTAATAGAAAAGTATCTGCCGCATGTTGTTGAAGGTGTAGACCGATGGCTGTTGAAAACGATCAATCAGCGCCGAAAGGCAGCTGTAGATCAGCAGCAGATCCATAACGGGCGAAATCAACGGGAAGATAATTTGAAAGATCCAAACGTTCGGCATGGCCACGAAACCTAACGTGCCGTACTTCGGTCGCAGCAGTGCATCGCGATGCTTCCAGAGGCATTGCAAAGTGCCGTAGGCCCAGCGATATCTTTGCTTCGCCAGCATCCGCAGGTTCTGGGGAGCTTCGGTCCAGCCGATCGCCGTCTCTTCGTAGCCGATGTGATAACCCAGCTTTCGGATTTGCAATGTCAGATCCTGGTCTTCGGCGAGCGTGTCGGTGCTGAAGCCGCCGCACTTTTCGATCAGTTCCCTTCTCCACGCGCCGACCGCGCCGGGAACTACAGTGATGCAATTCAGACTTGCGAACGCGCGGCGATCCATATTCTGCGAAGTGATGTACTCAAGCGCTTGCCAGCGCGTGACGATGTTGATGCGATTTCCCACCTTCGCATTGCCGGCGACCGCGCCCATTTTCGGATCACTGAATCGTCGCGCCAGCGCGCGAATCGTGCCGGCGGGAAATTGCGTGTCCGCGTCCAGCGCCACGATGATCTCACCTTTCGATTGACGCAGCCCGAGATTCAAAGCCTCTGCCTTGCCGGCGTTCGGCTCGGTGAACAGACGTACCCGGGACTCTCCGGCAAATTGTTCCCGCACTACGTCGCTCGTCCGATCGATTGAACCGTCGTCGACGACGACGATCTCGAAATTCTCGTAGTCGCAATTGAGCAGGCTGCGAATCGTCGCGCCGATCACGAACTCTTCGTTGTAGGCCGGCACGATGATCGAGACGAACGGCTCGAATGCTTCACCGGCGTGCTCGCGATAGCGCCGTCGCGAACGCGCCCATTGCGCGAACGCCAATGCGCCGATCACGGCGAGACGGGCGAGACCGAGCACAATTCCGATGATAAAGGCCCACTGGAGCAGCCACGCCAGTTCAGACAGAACCAAAAACGCAATCGTGTCGGTGCGGGTGAACAAGCTCTCGCTCGGCGGCAAGAGCGGCATTACTTGATCGCGAGACCATCCACCCAGAGCCGAGACCGGCACGAACTGAAATCCGCGGGCCTTCAACTCACGAATGAGTCCGGGCAGCGCCTCAATGGTCGCTTCACGGTTGCCGCCGGAATCGTGCAGCAACACAACCTGGCCGCGGGTTTCGGGGTTCTTATCACTCGCGCGATCGATCGTCTTTTGCACAATCTCGTCGGCGGTTGCGTCGGGTTTCCAATCCCCCGGATCGATGCGCAGTCCGACCATCACATAACCAAGGTTCTTGGCGCGAATTGCCGGCTCGACTTCCTCAGGTGTGTCCGCCTCCGCGTCTCCGAAGTACGGCGGACGAAACAGCACCGTCGAACGTCCGGTGATCGATTCGATCAATCGCTGGGTCGCATTCAATTCGAGGTCGGTCAGACGCCCGGGAATCTCGCCCAGGTTCGGATGCGTGAAAGTATGATTGCCGATCTCGTGACCTTCGTTCACTTCGCGCCGCAGGATGTCGGGATAAGCCTGTCCATTCTTTCCCATGACGAAGAACGTGGCCGGCACATTTTCCTGTTTGAGGATGTCGAGTATGCGCGGCGTCCATTTCGGATCCGGCCCGTCATCAAAGGTCAGCGCGATATATCCGGGACGATCACCCGTGCGCTCGATGACATACGAAGTCGGAATCTTCTTCATGTCATAAGATTCCGCGCTGATGAAGCCGCTGTTTTGATCGACGGTCAGGCCGCGCTCGCCTTTTTGCGGACTGTCGGTCACACGCAGCAACTCGCCCGAACCTTCGAAATCAACTTCGTAACCGTAGGACATTTTGATCAGTCCTTCCGGTGCCGGGTTTGGCTCATCGGTTCCGAATACTGACCAGATAGACGGATCTTCCGAGCCCAGCCGCCACAACCCGAACCCGGCCGGATGATAGCCGCTGGCCGCGCGCATTTGATTGAAAGCCGTCACGCCGTCGAGAAACCAGACGACGTGATGCGAATCGTCTTCTTCGTAATAATCGTAATGCGGGTTACCGGTCGTCTTGTCGTACTCAACCTGGGCTTCGGAATCGCGCGCGTGAATCAAGGCCTCCTGGAAACTAATTTCGTTGGCGTTGTGTCCCTCGGCCCAGTCGTATCCATAATTACCCAGCGCAATGATTGTCTTCGCCGGATCGATTTCACCCATCCGCTTACGCAATCGTTCTTCGTACCATGACTGCGAAGCAATCGGCCCATGGTCCTTGTTCGCGTAGTGCTCGTCGTAGGCCATCAGGATCAGATAATCGTTGGCCGCCGAATAGTTCTTGTAATTCCAGGCATCATTATCGAACGGCACAGCTTGCGTCAGCACCCAACCGTGCGACTTGAACTGTTCGTGCAACTCCTGGACGAATTTCAAAAGATTCGGCTGCGTCTCGGGCAGAGGTTCCTCGAAATCGAGACAGATGCCGGCGAACTTGTTCTGCTCGACGAAAGCGCTGATCGCATCGATCAATCTCTGTCGGGCCGGCTCATCGGCAACCGCGTCGCCCAGAAGTTTTTTCTCCCATGTCTCGTCCGTCAGGTTTTGCACCATCGGAATGATCGAGAGGTCCGGCCGTTTCTCGCGAATCAGGTTGAGCGCTTTAATTGCCTGCGGATCGTTGAGTTCATTCTCCAGCGGGCTCTCGCCGGGTTTGGCGTTGACGAGATGCGCCCACTGCGGCATTACCCAATCAAGGCTTTGCAGATTTCGCTCGAGCGAAGAAAAGCTCGACTCGTCCCAGTCGATGTAGAAACCGACAGTCAACTGCTTGTCGCCAAAGCTGGCCGGCTTTGGCAGTTGGGCG
>DATANL010000041.1:0-3550 GCA_036266295.1 Pyrinomonadaceae bacterium
GTAGATTCTCTGGTGGTACCGCCTTGCCTTCCTGATACTCGCGATAACCGAGCACTGCAATTGACGGCGCCAGGATCGGAGATTCTGATGCGAACACGATAGATGTCTCGCTCTCGTCTATCGAGCTCTTGACCATCGGCACGCCGTCGCCGGCGAACTGCAATGCTTGAACCGCCGCATATTTTTCGCGCATAGCGGTGGGGCTCAAATGCTGCGGCTCATCAACTGGCGCTACGATACCTTCGTGCAGTGTGAACCTCTGGGCAAAGACTTCGCCACGACCTGCAGGCAACAGCGCGACGACATTTCCGTCAAGCTTCGATGCGTGTGCGACGGCCGCTAAAGTCGACACGCCGATGACCTCCCGGCGCAGATGTACCGCGAAGGCTTTGGCGGTTGCCAGCCCGATCCTCAGTCCGGTGAAGCTCCCGGGTCCGGAAGCCACGGCAAACAATTCTATGTCGGCCAGCAGCACGCCGGCCTTTCGTAGTGCGCCATCGATCATCTCAAGCAAATTCGTGGAATGAGAGATCGATGCGTCACCAGAGATTGTCTCCAGCACCGTCTCTCCGCGGGCAACCGCGACGCCGCCGGCGCGAGTCGCAGTCTCGATCGCCAGGATTAGTGTTTGGTCCGTGGTTGCTTTGTCGTTTGACATCTCACCCGCCGCGCAATGATCATAAAACACTCAGTGTCATCATGCGAATTGGAGTTCTGACCGCCGGCGGCGATTGCCCCGGACTCAATGCAGTTATCCGTGCCGTCGTTCGGTGCGCTTCCGCGGACAACGTTGAAGTGCTGGGTTTTCGTAACGGCTACCTCGGATTGTTTGAAAACGATTTCGCGCCCCTGAGCCGCGACGAAGTCATTGGCATCCTGCCGCGCGGCGGGACAATTCTCGGGACCTCGAGGTTCAATCCGACCAAAGACGAACAATCCATTCCGCAAATAAAAGAAAATTGCCAGGTGCATCAGCTGAGTGGGCTGATCGTCGTCGGCGGTGAAGGCTCGCTGTCGGCGGCGCGCGATCTTTGCCGTGATCATGCGATGCAGATCGTGGGAGTTCCCAAGACCATCGACAATGATATCTGCGGCACGGACTACACCTTTGGTTTCGACACGGCCATTTCGATCGTGACCGACGCCGTCGACCGGCTGCATTCAACCGCCGAATCGCATCACCGTGTGATGGTGTGCGAAGTCATGGGTCGCCACACTGGATGGATCGCCGCGTGCGGCGGCCTGGCCGGCGGCGCTGACGTCGTGCTGGTTCCCGAACATCCCTTCCGCATTTCACGCGTGTGCGATCTGTTGAAGCAACGCAAGCAACAAGGCCGCGCTTTCTCGATCGTCGTAGTGGCCGAAGACGCCCATCCACATCCCGATGAAGATTTTCTTACCAGGGAACAAGGCGCGTCGATTTATCGTCACGATCGCCTCGGCGGAATTGGCGAAGCGCTGGCCGCCGAAATCGAGCGATGCACGGATATCCAAACGCGTGTGACCAAGCTCGGCTACGTCCAGCGCGGCGGGTCGCCGACGGCCTTCGATCGCATTCTCGCGACTCGTTTCGGCGTTAAAGCCTACGAGCTGGTTCGGGCCGGCCAGTGGGGGCAGATGACGGCGCTGCGAGGCACTCGCATTGTGGGCGTCCCGCTCGAATCCGCGGTCGGCGAATTGAAGAGGCTCGATGAAGATATCTACCGAGTAGCGGAAGTATTCTTTGGCTGACGTAGCGCAAATATAAGTTGCGTTCCCGGCGACATAAAACCTACGCAAGATGACATCTTGCGCTACACGCTTAGCAGTCTTTCCGAAAGGACACGACATGACCACTGACGATCTGGATAGGCAAGCGCAATTGATCGCGGACAGTCAGCACAAATTTGTTGAGACCATTCGCGATTTGTCTGGTCTGATCGACGCACTCATCGAACATCAAAGAAGTCTGATGGGGTACCTCGACCACTGGCGCAAGTTATTCATTTCTTCCGGCGACCTAATGCATCAACAGGTCGAACTGCACAAAGAGTCGTTGGAAGCGCTGAAGGCACTCGGCCGGGCCGTAGGCGAATGCACGGTCAGCACCAATGAAAATAATGAACGCATGGACAAGTTGATCATGAAAGTTGAGAGTTACTTCGGCACCGGCGAAGGACTGAACTACGACAATTAATCCCCGCGAGTGGTTACCGGATCTTGAGTGTCGGATCGCCGAAAAGAACCCAGGTGCGGCGGACATCCATATCGTTGGTCGCTGACTTTGCCTGCCGGCTCGCATCGCCGATCGGCATCGGACTCCCGCTATAAAGCAACTGAAACATTTTGAAGCCCATCGCATGCTGGCCGTCCGGAAGAGTCAGTCCGGACGAGGCGAAGCTGGCTACTGCGCCGCCGTTCGGTGCGGCGAGAAAAGTTTCGCCGAGACTCACCAGCGCCGGGTCATCGAAATATCCATTGAGACAGTCCATCACCACCACGAATGAAAGCCGATTGCCATTCGTTAATGCCGCTGCGTCGCTGCCGGTAAAGATCGAGCCACCCCAAATATCGACGTTGCCGTGGCCCGAATAGACAGTGACTGACTGGCCGGAGTTAAGATTCGTGATGATGTTTGTCCGGGCAACCGCGTCCGACGGTTGCAGTCGCCGGTAGACCTTCTGGACCGTCATGCCGGCAGGCAGCGTTGTCGCCACCTGATCATTGGCTGCTTCAAAATTGAAAAAGTAACTGCCCTGAGTGTCGGCGACGAGCAAAGCCTTGTTGCCGGTGTTGCCGGGTGAATAATTAACAATCTTGCCGACCACGAGATTGGCATCCGCAACGGTTCTGACGGGCAAACGGCCGACGGCAATGTCCGCGATGCCGTTGCCGTCGAAATCAGTCAACGCATCATCCGACGCGGCTTCCAGAGCGGTGGCTGTGCCGGCTGTGCCCGTGTCCACCAATTTCGTCGGCACTAAATCAAAACTGCCGAAACCGAGCCGGTTGCGCGGATCGTAACTCGCATCGCCCACCAGCAGGAGATACGCCGGCCCACGGGTCCAGCTATTTTTTGCGAGCAGCATGAAATCGCGAATCGCCTGCGAGGTGTGCTCGCCAAAACTGAACTCGTCGTAAACATCGTCGATGTCGGCGACCTTTACCGAGTACCCCTGCGCCTGACGTTGCGCGACCAAAGGTGCGAGTGACGGAATGAAATCCTTGTAAGCAACGATGACAAGATCAGCCGTGTTCGCATTGCTGTTCAAAGTCGAAGGCTGATTAAGCGTCAGCGAAGCGGGTTGCGAAATTCGCGAGGCCGGCAGCGCAACCAGACGACGCGCTTTGCCGCGATCTCCGGCGGGGACGGTCGCCGCGAATGCGTTCCCGCCGCCATCAATCGCCGGCTGGATGATCTGAACGGCACCGGGATCGGTCACATCCACGACTCGAATGTCGGCGCTCGTGAACCCATCGACCCGCGCGCTTTGGGTTGCTTTCACGCTGAATTGCAAAGAATCATTTTCGGCACGGAAGCTGTGCGGGTAGGTCAGCCGCAGGTTATCCA
>DATANL010000042.1:0-9560 GCA_036266295.1 Pyrinomonadaceae bacterium
AACCGATTCCTTGTATGCATTAAAGCCGACCGGAATTGCTTCTTCGATCGCCAGTCTTAGTTCTTTCATCTTGCCGTCGAGAATGCCGCTCTTGAATGGCGTCTTCACGGCCATCATGCCGCAGCCGATATCGACGCTGACGGTTGCGGGAATCACAGCGTCTTTGGTTGCGACCACCGAACCAACCATGCTCCCTTTGCCCAGGTGCGCATCAGGCATCAGGGCGACGTGTTTGAACAGACATGGCAAGCGCGAGACATTGCGCAGCATCGTTTGCTCTTCAATGCTGAAATCGTGGTTGGCCCACGAAAGAATTTCGCTGCGTGCGCCACCGATTGCTAGCTCCTTGTACGGCATTTCGTTTCTCCTTTCTAAAGAATATCGTGCCAGAAGCCCGCGCGTCAGCAAGGGCACGCTTATGTATGCGGCCCTCCCTGACGATCGGGCTTCCGACACTATTATTGGTGCGCCAGGTGAGACTCGAACTCACAGTCCCCTGATTAAAAATCAGGTGCCTTTATCCGATTTGGCTACTGACGCGGGTTTCAGAAGCCCGCGCGTAAGCAAGGGCTCGATTGGCTATGTGGCCCTCTCTGACAATCGGGCTTCTGACACGATTTGGCGGAACTGAACGGACTCGAACCGTCATCGGCCTGATCGACAATCAGGTGCCTCACCTCTCGGCCACAGTTCCGTTGCGAGAAAATTGGCAGCGCGTGTCGGATTTGAACCGACGTTCGCCTGATTGAGAGCGGGTGACTTAAGCCTCTTGGCGATAATTCTTAGCGCGCCATTTTGAATTTGGGGTGACCTGCGGAGTCGAACCGTCATCTCTGCATTCACAGTGCAGTGTGTTAACCAATTACACCAAGGCCACAGCAAACTTTTGGCGGCGTCGGAGAGACTCGAACTCTCTAACGTTAGTTTGAAAAACTAACTGCGCGACTCTTTGCATTCGACGCCATGGAAATGTTGGTGCGCGTGGAGAGATTCGAACTCATCACAAAGCTGGTCTTAAGTCAGCCGCCTCTTCCAATTGGGCTACACGCGCGAGAGCAAGGATGAAGGCGGAAGGATGAGGGATGAAAAGCCCAATCTCGCATCGCACAATTCATCCTTCAGCCCTCATCCTTCATCCTTTGATTCTGGTACCGGCGGAGGGATTCGAACCCACACTGTCTAGTTCCTAAGACTAGCGCCTCCTCCCGATTGGGCTACGCCGGCAAGAGCATTTGTCAGAACCGCCTGCGGTAGCGGGCGGTTGCACGTTGAAACCCGAAGTGATTGACAATAGCGATCAACCATCCGCTACCGCAGATGGTTCTGACTATTGGTGGACCTGGCACGACGCCTCCATCGAATTGGCGGAAGGGACAGGAGTCGAACCTGCAAGCGACGAGCGCGATAGTTTTCAAGACTACTGCCTTACCAGTTAGGCTACCCTTCCAGAGACTGAGTTGCGATTTTAATTAGAGTGGCAGGGACACTCAGATTTGAACTGAGAATTTCGATTCTGGAGACCGATGGTTTGCCAGTTAGCCTACGCCCCTAAAGAGACTTTGGTGCATGTGGTAGGACTCGCACCTACGAAGTCGTCAGACGCCTCATTTACCGTCAGGTGCTTTTGCTGCTCAGCCACAGATGCTCGATCGATATGAGATCTCAGGTCTCAAAATTGAGATTTCAGAATTCAGATCGCTTCGTGCTAAAAAATAGATGAAGGCAGCGAGTAAACGTACCGCGAACACACTTCGAGGCACACTTCTCCTGAGATGGCGATCTCGCGGACTCTCGCAAAGGACCGAGATCGTCATCCATTGAAGGCTCCCTGCCTTCATCTCTCGCAAATAGGTACTTCGATTGTCAAAAAACTAAAAGAGCGGGCTTTAAGCCTCCCAGGGAAGCTGCCCGCTCCTTCAATTCTCCGCGAATTTTGCTTTGAGATTTGGGAGCGGGAGTCCGCTCCCGCGAATTATTGCCCGATGTGACGGCTATCTATGGACGTTTCTTGTCCGAGTCTGCCGCCAAAAATATTGGTTGCTGACAAGCTCAGACTTAACGCACAGACGACGGCGTTCATGGGGGCGCACGGCTGCCATTTGTCGACCGGTTGTTTGTATGTCCTGCTCGTCATCATTGAAGTTTCTTCCTCACAATGCGCAATCACGTGATTGCGCGAACTCACTTGTATAAAGTGTCAATAGCGATCGTGTCAAGATCTTTTCTACGAAAAACGATCACCGCTGTTTCGATACTCTTCGACTAGTCGTGAGTTGCCTGACCTTCAGCGAGCGTGGAGACTCACGGGCAAGTCAAGCTTCAATCCGAATTAAACCTGCAAATTAATTCCGTCCTGAGAAATAATTTCCTGTGCGGCGAGCATCCCGCTATACGCCGTTACCAACTTGCGGCATCAAAGGAACTAATCTTTCGACCGCAAGGGGTCCAATATTTCAAGTAACTGTTCCAGGCTTTGGATGCGTCATAGAGTTAACAAACTTTAACCTTTGCGGTATGGTGTCGCACCTATAATGCTCGGGCTTTAAGATCATATGGGAGCACTCGCCCGATTATTGTTCGGACACGAACGGGCCGTCTTTTCAAATGGCCAGTTCAGTTTCGACGTGCGTCCCAGGGTTTGGTTGATCCTCCTCGGCACGATCCTGCTCAGTCTTTTTATCTATTACGTCTATGTTCGCCCGCGTCTGCGTGTTAGCCGGCGCACGACGGTCATTCTCGCTTCGCTGCGGGCAGCCTTAATCGTACTGGTGGCGTTCATGCTGCTGAAGCCGGTGGTGGTGGTTTCGTCCGTGGTCCCGCGCAGCAGTTACGTCGCACTCGCCATCGACGACTCGCTCAGCATGAAACTTCAGGACACGCCGGCGCGAGCAACGCGGCTCGATTACGCGAAGCAAATGCTGCTGGCGCCAACCGGTTCCGGCAAGCCTTCTTTCATCGCGAGCCTGGAAGAAAAGTTCAAAACGAATCTCTACGGCTTCTCGGGCGACGTCACCGGCGTCGCTGATGGCACAACGCTTTTCGGCGAAGGCCACACAACTGACATCACCGGCGCGCTCGATGAAATTGCCAGGCGTTCGTCAGGCATGCCTTTGTCGGGAATCGTGCTCGCCACTGACGGCGCGTCGAACGTTTCCAGAGATCTGGATGCGACGTTAAGAGAATTACGCGCCAAAGATATTCCGGTATTTACCGTCGGCGTCGGCGATGCGGCGCGACCCCTGGACGCGGAGTTGGCGCGAATAAATGTGCCGCGACGAGTGCTGGTTGGCTCGCGCGCGAATATCGATGCGTTTGTCAGTCTCAGTGGTTACGGCGCGACCAAGGTCCTGATGAACGTGCGCGAAGACGGCCGCGCGATCAAGACTGAGGAATTCAACCTGCGCGGCAACGATACGCAGGCAGTCAATCTTGAGGTCGTCCCTTCGACGCCCGGCTTTCACCGGTACACAGTTGAGATCACGCCGCTGGAGGGCGAGGTCACCGTCGATAACAATCGCCAGGATGCGTTGGTCGAAGTGATCGAAGGGCCTTTGCGAATTCTGCATGTCGAGGGAGAACCGCGTTGGGAATTGGGCAAGGTTCGCGAAGCGCTGAGTTTCAATGAGAAGAACATCTCGGTGGTCTCGCTGCAGCGCACCGGCGAAAATAAATTCTATCGCCAGGGAATTTCGAACGAGCAGGAATTGGTCGCCGGATTCCCCAGGACCGAAGAAGAGCTGTTCGCTTACGATGGTTTGGTGCTCGGCAGCGTCGAAGCGAGTTTCTTCACCACCGAGCAACTGCGCAACATCGAAGCGTTTGTGGCCAGGCGAGGAGGCGGCTTGCTGGCGTTGGGCGGACGGTTATCATTCGACGCCGGAAAATATAAAGGAACGCTCATCGACGACTTGCTGCCGCTTCAGCTCGAGGGCCGCAAGGTCGACGACGCTGAGTCGTACGCGCCGGTCTACAAGGCGCAACTCACCAACGCGGGCCTCGCGCATCCGATCACTCGTCTGAACGAAGACCGCGCGGTCAGTCAAAAGACCTGGAACGATCTGCCGCCTATTTCGATCTCCGAAGGTTTGAAAACTGTGAAGCCAGGCGCCGCGGTCCTATTGGAAGCGAAGCGCGCCGGCGCGTCTGCGCCCGCGGTGCCGTTACTGGCGCAACAGAAATATGGCCGCGGCCAGACGCTTGTCTTCACCGCGAGCGATAGCTGGCGCTGGCGCATGAAAATGGATTCGAAGAGCACTGCGCACGAAACATTCTGGCGGCAGCTGCTGCGCTATCTGGTGAGCAGCACGCCGAAACAGATCGAAGTAAGCGCGCAACAGGATGTTTATGTAATGGACGATAGCGTCCGCGTAGTCGCAGATATTCGGGACAAGCATTACAACCCAGTGAACGATGCGCGCGCCACGGCCCGCATCACCAAACCGTCGGGCGCGACGGTCGATGTGCCTTTGAAATTCACGAGCATCAACGACGCGAATGTTTACGCCGGTGACTTCAAGGCTGATGAACTTGGGCCTCACGGCATCGAATTGATCGCCAACAGTAGTGGTCTCGGACAAGTTGGGGCAAAGTCGAACGTTCTTATTAGCGATGTCAATCGCGAGTATTTCAACGCGGCGCAGAACACCGATTTGTTGAAGCGGATCGCGGCGGAGACGGGCGGAAAATACTATCAACTAAACGATTTGCAATCGCTAATGGACGATCTGACCTATCGCAAGACGCCGTATTCCGAACGTGTCACCAAAGACCTTTGGGACATGCCGATAAACTTTTTTTTGATTGTGGGGTTGTTGAGCGCCGAATGGTTTCTAAGAAAGCGTGAGGGACTGGCTTAGGCAGCAACCTGAAAGGTTGCCAGAGAGTAGCCGGTGGTCGAAGCGCACCGCAGACCACCGGACCGTGACGAGAAGTAATGATGGCACCCTGTAAGGGTGCAACAGATTGAAACAGTTCTCGCACCCCTTCAGGGTGCATATGTCCTTTGAACCCTTACCGGTGGTCTTCGCTGCGCTTCGACCACCGGCTACTTTCTCGCAACCCCTCGGGTTGCTACTTTTGAGCCGAAATGAAGACCAGGCGACTCAACATAACCGTGACCGCAGGTATCGTTCTGCTGCTCGCGTGTAGCGCGTCGCGAATGCTCGGCATTTCCGACAACACACGCAGCCTTCAATCCGGCGTCAGCGCGGATCCGAACCGCTATGTCGTGATCATCAGCGGCGCCAGCGGTGAACCTGCTTACGCGAAACAGTTTGAGCAATGGACGTCGTCGTTGAATACGGCGCTGACCGAACGGTTCGGCTTTCCGAAGGATCGCGTAAAGCTGTTGACCGAGAAACCAACCGGCACGAGCGCGGCCGCCACCGCCGACGAAGTTAAGAAGCTGTTTGCCACACTGCGGAGGGAACTGACTCCCGACAGTGTGCTGTTTGTTTTTCTCATCGGCCACGGTTCGTTCGATAAGGAAGCAAAGTTCAACCTGGTCGGACCCGATCTCTCAGCGATTGAGTATCACAACATGATTGCGGCGCTGCCGACCCAGCGGGTCGTGATTTTCAACATGGCCAGCGCCAGCGGTGAATTTATCAAACCGCTCGCGGCCAAGGGTCGCGTGATCGTGACCGCCACGCGCAGTGGTCAGGAAAATAACGCCGCCAGGTTCATGGAATATTTCCTGGCTGCCTTAAAGGCCAATGACGCAGACGGAGATCAGGATGGTCACATCTCGGTGCTGGAAGCTTTTAATTATGCGAATCGTCTCACGGCTGAGTTCTACACGCGCGCCGGTCGTCTGGCCACCGAGCACGCTTTGTTGGAAGACAACGGCGACGGTGTCGGTCATCAAAAAATGGAAGGCGGAGATGGATTTCTGGCGCGCGCGACGTATCTCGATTCATTGACGGTCGCGCAAGCCGCAGCCAACGCGAATGTTGCCAAACTCATGCGCGATCGAACGCGCCTTGAAGGCGAGATCGCGCAGTTGATCGCCCGCAAGAGCAACATGGTCGAAGCAGATTACGAAAAGGAATTGGAAAGACTCTTCATCGAATTGGCCAAGGTCAACCGGGCGATCAAGCAAGGGAGTAGTGCGAGTGAATGATGAGTGATGAGTGATGAGAGTGACGCTCTTAAAGGAGCGTGTAAACAAGAATAGATGAGAGGGTTCTCTAAATATCTTCTGGCGGACGGCGCGATGAAGACACCGCGGGATCGTTACCCGTTGGCAATGCGCCTGCGACGAAGCCTCGTCCTGGTTCTGTTCGTAATCGCCACGATAATCGTTATTCCGGTTTTGATTCGCAACGCGTCGGCGCAATCGCCTGATGAACTTCCCGGCGCCGCGGAATTAAAAAAGGGTGATTACGATAACGCCATCAAGCTTTTGAATGCGCGGCTCGCAAGCAACCCTGCAGATGCGGCAGCCGCAGCCGGTCTGGCCCGCGCTTATCTCGAAACCGGCAAATATCCCGAGGCCGAAGCTTCAGCCAAAAAGTTTCTCGCCAAAAATCCAAACGCCGGGGTTGTGCATCATCAACTCGGCGAAGTGCTGGCGCTGACCGGCCGTTACGCGGAAGCGATCACAGAGTTCGAGAAAGCCGCAACCGACTCGGCCAAATCTCCCGCCGACAAGCTCGCCAGCGATTTGCGACGGGCCGAGATTCTTGAGCTTACCGGCCAGGAAGAGCGTGCTCACCCAATATTCGAAAGTTTGGTCGCTTATTATAAAGATAAACAGCCGGCGACGGCGCCCGAACTGACGAGCGTGGCGCGCGCGCTGGTCCATCTCGAAAGATTTCAGGACGCGAACGACATCTATCGCGACGCGATCGCCGCAGATCCCACCTACATCGATGCGCAACTCGGCGCGGGCGAACTCTTCAACGAAAAATACAGCTACGCCGACGCGGCGCAATTCTTCCAGGACGCACTGCAGATTAATCCAAACAGCGCCCGCGGGTTGATCGGCATGGCGCAGAACAAGCGGATTGAATTTTTTGGGGGCGAAGAAGCAGTCGCGGCACTATCTCGGGCTCTGGCGATCAATCCGGTTGGATTTCTGACGTTCAAAGCCGGTTTGGAATTGGAAGAGCGTGACTTTGCATTGGTCGCCACCGACCTCGAGCGCGCCCTCAAGATCAATCCACAGTCGCTGGATGCTCATTCGATCAAGGCCGCGATGCTCTATCTGCAGGACCGCGACTTTCAGCCGGAAGTTAACGCGGCGCTCGCCGTCAATCCTCGCTACGGGTTGCTCTTCAATGTGTTGTCGCATTACGCGACGATGACTCGCCGCACGGAAGAAGCGGCGGCCTTCGCCAAACGAGCCACGCAATTCTCGCCGCGACTTTGGTCGGCGCATCTGGCTTTGGGCATGGCCTTGCTGCGTCTCGGGCAGATGGATGAAGGGCGTGCGGAAGTCGAGACCTCATTCAAAGGCGACCCGTACAACATCTGGGCCAAGAACACGCTCGACTTGCTGGACGCGATGAAGGACTATCGCGCCACCAGGCACGACGCGTTTCTGATCAAAGCTGACGCGAAAGAGAGCGACGTCGTCACGCCCTACGCGGCGGACTTGCTTGATGAGGCCGCCAGCAAGTTGACTGCGAAGTATCACTTCACGCCGAAGGGTCCGATTACGATTGAGTTGTTCCCGAACCATGAAGACTTTGCCGTGCGCGCGTTGGGATTGCCGGGACTCGGCGCGTTGGGAGTTTGCTTCGGACAGGTCATTGCGGCTGACTCGCCGTCGGCGCGGGCGACTGGCGAATTCAACTGGGGCAGCACGCTGTGGCACGAATACACGCACGTCATCACTTTGCAGATGACCGACTATCGCATCCCGCGCTGGTTCTCAGAAGGCTTGTCGGTTTACGAAGAGCGGCGCGCGCGACCCGGGTGGGGCGACGACTGGAACCCGATGTTGCTCGCGTCCTTCGGGGCGGGTCGCTGGCAAAAGATCGCGAATCTTGACGGCGCGTTTTCGCATCCGCGCGGACCTGAAGATTTGTCCATCGCTTATTTCCAGGCGTCGCAAGTGTGCGAGTTCATCGCCGACCGATATGGATTCGACGCAATCCTCCGCATGCTCGCGCTGTATCGCGACAAGGCGCTGACCCCGGACATTCTCATGCGGGTACTAAAGTTGAGCGAGACCGATTTCGATCGCGCGTTCAAGGATTACATGGAGACGAAGACGCGGCCGATGCAGGCGGCGCTCAAGACTGAATTCAATCAAGCTGCTTCGTTGACGAAAGATGACGTCGTGAAGCTGCTCGCGGATCAGGATACGTTTGCGCTGCACCTGCGCGCCGGTCATCTGTTTCGCGCAGACAATGATATCGAGAATGCGATTTTGCATTTCAAGCGCGCGGCTGAGCTGTTTCCGTATTACACCGGCGAAGGAAATGCGTATGACGCGCTCGCCGAGATGTTCGAAAAGAAGGGTGACTATAAGCAGGCCGCCGCCGCCCTGGCAGCGCGCGTGCGCTACGATCAGAACAGTCTGCCGGCGCTCAAGGCGCTGGCGGCCATGCGCACCAGGCTGGGTGATCGGGCCGGCGCGATCGAGGCGCTGCGTTTGAGTTTTTATGTGAGCCCATTTGATTACGCGCCGCACATGCAAGCCGGCCAACTCAACCTCGAAGAGAGACAGTACGCGCAGGCGTTATCAGAATTTCAGGTGGCCCTCGCGCTGGATCCGCCGAATGTAGCCGAAGCAAATTACAACGTGGCCAGCGCGTATCACCTTTTGGGCAAACAGCCTGAAGCGAAGCACGCAGTGTTGCGCGCGCTCGAGGCCGCGCCGAGTTACGAGAAGGCGCAGGAGTTATTGTTGAAGATCGTGGGACAGTGAGAACTATTTGCCACAGAGGCACGGAGGCACAGAGATGGATAACATGAACTTCCCTCAAATGTTTTTCTCCGTGCCTCTGTGTCTCTATGGCAAGCTTCATTTTGAGGACAACAAATGGCGATTGAAGAATCGGTAATCAAAGACGAAGAACTTCTGGACAAGCTGGGTTCCGCGCGCGAGGCGCTGCTGCGTGAAATCCGCAAAGCGATCATCGGCCAGGACGACGTGGTCGAACAGGTTTTGCTTTCGCTGTTTGTGGGCGGCCACTCGATCATCACCGGCGTGCCGGGCCTGGCCAAGACCTTGCTGGTGCGCACGGTGGCCAGCGTGCTCGAGCTCTCATTCAAACGCATTCAGTTCACACCTGATTTGATGCCCGCGGACATCACCGGTACTGAGATTATTGAAGAGGATCGCGCCACCGGCCATCGCGCCATGCAATTCATTCGCGGGCCTTTGTTCGCGAACATCGTGCTCGCCGACGAAATCAATCGCACCCCGCCGAAGACCCAGGCAGCCCTGCTCGAAGCGATGCAGGAAGGCCGCGTGACCGTGCAGGGCGCGAGCTATAACTTGCCGCGCCCCTTCTTTGTGCTGGCGACGATGAACCCGATCGAGATGGAAGGCACCTATCCGTTGCCGGAAGCGCAACTCGATCGTTTCATGTTCAATGTGAACATTG
>DATANL010000043.1:0-6986 GCA_036266295.1 Pyrinomonadaceae bacterium
ACTCGATGGTTGGCCGCGCACTCGCGAACCTAAAGACCGTTACGGTTGCTGAAGAGACGGCCGCAGCGAATGAAGACCAGCACATCGCCAAGGCCGATCAGCTTTCGATCATCGGCACCGACGATTGGGCCATGGATGAATTGAATGTCGCGGCTGCATCCGCGCCATCGAGTCCGCGGGTGAATCTCGCGATCGCGAAAATCTTCCGCGCCAGGAACGACAACGTGCAGGCGCTGAATTATCTGAAGAAGAGTTATCCCGATTATTCGCAGATGAATCCCGATGAAATGCGACCCGAAGAATGGGACGTGTTCTATCCGCTGCAGTACTGGGACATCATCAAGCAGGAGTCGCGTGCGCGCGGACTCGACGCCTATCAAGTTGCCGGCTTGATTCGACAGGAGACGGTTTTCAATCCGCGCGCCGTGTCGTCGGCTCGCGCGTACGGCTTGATGCAACTGGTCGTGCCGACCGCAGTCACCACCGCCCGCACCGTCGGCGTCGACCGCGCCATCACCGTGGAATCGCTGTTCGAGCCGCGCTTGAATATTCAACTGGGAACGGCGTACTTCAAAGATCAAATGGAAAAGTACGGTCGCATCGAGTACGTCGCTGCGGCTTACAACGCCGGGCCCGGTCGAGTCGTGCAATGGCGCGCGTCGTTGCCTTTGCAGATGGACGAATGGCAAGAGGCCGTGCCCTTCCGCGAGACGCGTCTCTATATTCAAGGGGTCGTGCGCAACACTTTGCAGTATCGCCGGCTTTATGATGACAACGGCAACTTCCGTCCCGAGGTCGGCGCGCACGCCATCTATCCTTCCGCCAATTCGAACGCGCCTTCATCAGACGCGACCATCAAAATTCGCAAAGTCAGCGGCGAAGAAGAAGAGTAACTCCGTTCGACTCCGATTGAATTAGCCACAGCCTTACACAGATCAGAACGAGCCAAAACTCCTCCGCTGATCTGTATAAATCTGGACTCATCTGTGGCTAATTTGCGATGAATCGTACCTGACTCTCGGCTACAATCGGCGCATGTGGACGCTCAGCGGACTTAGTTGGAAGCAGATGGCGAAGCGCATCTGGTCTGAGATTCAGTCGGATGATGTATTCGGCGATGCCGCCAAGCTGGCTTATTACTTCCTGCTAGCGCTTTTCCCGCTGCTGATCTTTTTGACCTCACTGATTGGGCTGGTGCTGGGTTCGGGAACCGGGCTGCGTCACGCGCTCTTCCGCTATCTTTCGCAGGTCATGCCATCGTCGGCGTTTGATCTGATTGACAAGACGATGTTGGAAGTCAGCAATGCGAGCGGCGCCGGCAAGCTAAGTTTCGGATTGATTGCAGCGCTCTGGGCCGCAGCCAGTGGCGTCAGCGCCATGATGAATTCGCTGAACGCTGCGTACGACTCGAATGAAACGCGCCCCTGGTGGAAGCAGAGACTGGTCGCGCTGGGCTTAACGGTCGCGTTGTCGATTCTGATCATGGGTGCAGTCGTCGTAATTTTTGGCGGCAGTAAGATCGCCGAACATCTCGGCGCCTGGTACGGTTTCAGCGACGCGTTTGTAATCACGTGGAAGATCCTGCAATGGCCGATCGCGCTCGCCTTCATGCTCTTGAGTTTCGCGCTCATCTATTACCTGGCGCCCGACGTTCGCGATCAGGATTGGAAATGGCTGACGCCCGGCTCGGCGATTGGCGTGATTTTATGGCTGCTCGTGTCGTTCAGCTTCAAGGGTTATCTGCATTTCTTTGATTCATACAGCAAGACGTATGGATCGCTGGGCGCAGTGATCGTGTTGATGCTCTGGTTGTATCTGACCGGCGTCGCGGTGCTGATCGGCGGGGAAATCAATGCCGAGATCGAAAACGTCGCGGCAGAGAAAGGGGCCGCAGATGCAAAACGTAAAGGCGCCAAAGCGCCACGGAAGAAGAGTTGAGGAATTTACCGCCTCAGAGCTCGTCGGCTTTAGGAGTTAGAATTCGACCATGCTGACTTTGAGAATTCGCTCGCATCAACGCGAGGAACTCGTCGAATTTACTGACGAGGTGCAAAACAAGCTGACGGAATCGGATGCCAGGGAAGGCGTCGTCGTCCTTTACGTGCAGCACACGACGGCGGGCCTTACGATCAACGAGAACGCCGATCCGGATGTGCCGCGTGACATGCTGCATGCGCTGCGCACCTTAATTCCGCAACACGGCATGGGCTTTCGTCACGGCGAAGAAAATTCCGATGCGCACATCAAAGCCAGCCTGGTCGGGCCAACCATCACCGTGCCGTTTGCTGATGGCAAATTGCTGCTGGGGCGTTGGCAAGGGATTTTTCTCTGCGAGTTCGACGGAGGCCGCGAGCGCAAAGTGGTGATGATGATTCGTTAGTAGCGGCGGTTAGTCTTCGCCGGCGCGGGGGAACGACGCGACGAACTGCTCGACCTCAGTGCGAGTTGTTTCCATCTGCCGGCGACTCTCGAGGTAAGCCTGCCACTGTGGAGTTTGGGTGAGTGCTTTCTGTGTGTCGTCATCCAGCGCCTGGGCCATCAACGCGATCAGATCGCTCACGACGCGCGTATGATCGAGCAGCGCCTCGATAATCGAATGGGCCAGTTCGTTTTTGTCTTCAGTCGGCACGCTTTGTTCGCAGAGGCGCGCTGGGAATGCCGTCGTACCAACTGCCGCGCACGAACGGCAACTCTTTGCACACGCAGCCTTTTCTGATGCGCCCGCCGGCCTCAAGCTGAATGTGGGTGAACATTCTCAGATACTCGAACTTGACGTAAGCCAACGCCACCGTGAAGCCGAGTTGGGGCGACTTGGTCCAGGAAGTCACGCGTCCGGCCTCCCGTTCATCTTCTGAATATATCGTCAATTCATTAAGTTCGAACGGCTCGCCGGGAAAGAGGAGTCCCGTCAGTTTCTTCGCGACGTGGCCGCGGTGTTTGATGCGAATAATGATCTCCTGACCGGTGTAGCAGCCTTTAGTAAAGCTGACCGCGTCGTCGAGATTGGTTTCGGTTACCACGGTGTTGTCATCCATGTCGATGCCGTAGCGCGGCTCGCCCGCTTCGATGCGCAGAATCTCCTGCGTCGTCTGGTCGACAACCACGGCTCCCATCAGCTGAAACTCTTCACCCCACGCGTCCCTATCTGCCACGGGCATGACGATGTCGAAACCTTCTTCGGCAGTATGGGTGGCTGGAAAAACGTCCAACCCTTGTTTGGTTCGATGTACGTTGCCTCGTTCGAGATCGTCCGCAGCTTCGCGGCCGAACGTCTCGCGCATGATGCGTGCGGCGTCTCTACCCTGGAGTGAAATCGACGCAGTTTCAGAGGTAACGTCGGTGACCTGAAAGTCGCCCGCGAGCGTGAAGCGCTCGAGTAAGCGGAACACTCTTTCGTGGGTCGTGTCTTCGGTGTCGATCAGGAAACCATCTTCGTGATGAATGATGCGCACCGCGGCCAGCAAGCGACCCTGCACGGTGGCAAACGCAGCGGGTATCCATGAATTGACCGCGAGATTCTTGACGTCGTTCGTCACCAGTCCGTTGAGAAACATCGCCGCGTCCGATCCGTTGACGAGAATGCGCCCGCGCGACGACAGATCGATCAGCCCCGCGCCGCCTTCCCGTACGGCTGCGTAGTCTTTTGACCACGATGTAGATGCTGCTTCGCTCATTACCTTATGAAATTCCGTTTAGCGGGCGGACTTGTCCGCCCCATCGCGCGGGACAAGTCCCGCCTCTAAACGAGTCGATGAATCGCACGCGCGACCACCCGGTAATCTCGTAACTGTTGTTTCTCATTCCGGCTGGTAATCAAAACCTGTGGACTCGGGTGATAAAGGGGAATCAGCAGTCGACCATTCCACTCCCGCACCGTGGCCGCATCTTCCCGTAAGCTGAATTCATGATAATGAATGACCTTCAGCGCCTCAAGCGCCACTGTGCCCAGGGTCACGATAACGGCAGGCTGCACCAGCTCGATCGTGCGACGCAGAAAGTCTGAACAGTTCCTGATTTCACTGGCAGTTGGGCGGCGATTCGCTCCCGATGCCGAACGAGGATTGCACAGCGCAGCGCTGGTGACAAAGATTTCATCGCGCCGCAATTCAATCGATTGCAGAAACCGATCAAAATTCCTGCCTGATTGATCGCCGGAGAAAGGGACGTGTGTCCGATCGGCGCCTTTGCGTCCCGGCGCTTCGCCGATGAACATGATGCGCGCGTCCAAGGCTCCGTTTAATTCGCTTAACACCGCGGCGCGATCACACATCGCCTCGCAGCGCACACAGCTGCCAGCCTCGGCGCACAATGACGTGAACTGCGCGCGTTTATCCAACAATTTCGAACGTAGTGTTTGACCGACTTTCAAGCCTGATGAATTAGAACACGCCGAACGTTACACCAGGAAACGATTGAAACCGGAGAGCCGCGCGCCGACGGGTCCGCTTTTCTAGAGACGGCTGGGAACGTCACACCAGGCGAGGCAATCTTGCATCCGGCTAATTGATTGTCTAAACTCCCCGCCTACTTAGACTAAACGGGATGACGGCCCCTGCGACAAGCCTCGGCAGCATAAGCATTTTTTTCCCTGCCTTTAACGACGAGCAAACCATCGGTGAGCTGGTGCGGCATGCGCTCGCCATTCTGCCGGCCTATACAAGTGACTACGAAGTGCTCGTCATCAACGACGGCAGCACGGACGGCACCGCGTCGCTGCTGGATGATCTGAGCAAGCAGGATCCGCACGTCAGGCCGATTCATCATGAAGCGAACCGTGGCTATGGCGGAGCTTTGCAAAGCGGGTTCGCGAACGCCGCCAAGGAATTTGTTTTTTATACTGATGGCGATGGCCAGTACGACGTGCGCGAGATCGCGCGGCTGTTGCCTTTGATGAAACCGGGTGTTGACGTGGTCAACGGTTACAAATCAAAGCGCGCCGATAGTTTTCATCGAGTGATCATCGGCAAGATTTACAATCGTACGGCCAGGTTATTGTTCCGTCTGCCGATTCGTGACGTCGATTGTGACTTCCGTCTGATCCGGCGTGAAGCGCTGCAGCATGTCGGCGAGATTTCGACCAGCGGCGCCGCCTGCCTGGAGATGATTCGCAAGCTGAAGGCGAACGGTGCGGTCTTTGCCGAAGTCGAAGTTAGTCACTACCCGCGTCTACATGGCCATTCGCAGTTCTTCACCTTCCAGAGTCTGATGCGGACGGCCTATGACTTCTTTGGTTTGTTGGGCCAGGCGTGGGTGTCGGCTTTCTCATCGCCGCAACCGGCGCGGATCGAGACACATGAAGAGGTCAAAGATCCAATTCCTTCCGAGGCATTCACTTTAAGCAAAATAACCTTCGCCCCGGCGTTTACGACAAAGACACGAAGTCACGAAAAGCAATAACTGAGAACGAAGATCATTCGCTTTTCAGATTAGTGACTTAGTGTCTTCGCGTGAAATCCTATTTCGTAATCGTTATTTCCCGAGTCGTGGAATTATATCCGCCGTTATCGACGACGTTCCCATCTTTGTCGACCAGTTCCAGCTTCACGCTGTGCTTGCCGCTGATCCAGCCACTGAGCCAGATCGGTTCCCACTTGTCGAGAAACTTTGCTTCGCCGCCGTCGACTGAATAGCGCACGCGATATTCGCCGCCATCACCCTGCAGCTTCGCGTTCATCAACCAAAAATCAATCATAACCGGATCGGCGTCGGCGCCTTTGTATTCGCCTTTCGGACGACTGTAGGTCAGCAGAGGTTTGGCCCGGTCGACATTCCCACCCTGGCTCGCGCTGAAGTCTTTGCCTTCGCGCGCCGGTGTCGGGCTGGCGCCGGCGCTGTCCGACTTGTTGGCTGGATTAGCCATCTTCTCGCCGCTGTTGGTGGTCGTCGGCTTGGTCGCGTCGCCGCCACCTTTCACAGTGAACTCGACCATTTGAAATGCGCCGTCATTCTTGAAGCTCTCGTGCCACGGCCGCGACGGAAAGACGCGCAGAGTGTGTTTGCCTTCACTGACGTTGCGCAATTCAAACGGCTGGCCGAGTTCGTAATAAGCTTCGTAAGGCTGATTGTCGAGAATCACGTGAATGTGATTGCCCTTCTGCGTCGCCGGATCTTTGTGCGGCATGTAACCCTTCAAATCGCCGCTCAACTCCAATTTAACTTCGACCTTCGAGCCGTTAATCGTCGCGTTGTTGGCCGGCGACGTTACGCGCAGCGTGGGCGTGGCCTGGTCCTGCTCTCCGCGATCCTTCATCGCCTGCTCAATCGCCGGGGGCCGCGGCACCGGCGTCAGTTTCTGTTCGCCCGGCGGCGTGACCGATGAAGTTGCCGTGGTGTTTGCGTTTTGCTCGACCGGCTGACACGCAGCGGCGAACAGAGTCAAACCTGCTAGTACGGACAAAGAGGCGAGACGGATCGAGATGCTCATGACTCCTCCAAACTCGATTGATGATAAAGCGAATTAGTTGCGCGCATTATCGCAAAAAATCAGCAGGGCCGTAAGCCCTGAAAGAACCATCCGCAGATTGTGCCGATTACATGGATTGGAATGCACCGCGAATACGGTTCTCTTTCCATCTGTGCAATCTGCGTAATCTGCGGACGGATCCTGTTGCTGCCTCGCGCCACCGACGCACTCCGGATTACGCCGCGATCGGCTGCGCCTTCTGTTGTTTTAGTCGTCGTTCGACGGCGGTCCAATCAATATTTGAAAAGAACGCCTCGATATATTTCGGCCGATCGGCGGGTTTGTAATCGAGGATGAACGCATGCTCCCAGACATCCATCACCAGCACCGGAGTGAACCCGGCCACATTCCCGGTTTCATGCAGAGTGATCCAATGGTTCGAAAGCGCGCCGTTCGTCGGGTTCTGATAACAGATGGCCCAACCGACGCCGCGCATCTTGCCGATGCCGACGAATTCGGCCTTCCACGTTTCGTAGCTGTCAAAGCTTTGTTCCGCCGCTTTGCGAAACGAAGATGAATTATT
>DATANL010000044.1:0-12793 GCA_036266295.1 Pyrinomonadaceae bacterium
AGTCTCGGCAGCATCTTTATGCGCTGCTGAATACGCACGCAAAACTGCATTCGATTTGGGCGCGCGCGCCAGGTAGATCGTAGCTTGCGTCAACGGAAACAAACCTTCGGGCATGCCGATTAGCTGCACGATCTCTGCGGCCGCTGCCGCCTGGACCATCGCATTCGGATCAGCCAAACCAATGTCTTCGGAGGCCAGAATGCACAGCCGGCGCACAATGAAAACAGGATCGGCCCCGCCTTCGATCATCCTCGCCAGCCAGTAGAGCGACGCGTTGACATCTGAGTTGCGCAGCGACTTGATGAGAGCGGAAACCAGGTTGTAGTGCTCTTCGCCGCCTTTGTCATAGGCGAACTGCGCGCGACCGAAAGCTTCCGTCAGAATCTCGGTCGTGATCCTCCGGACACCTTGTTTGTCCGGTCCGGTCGCTGCGACTGCGGCCTCAAGCGCGGCGAGGGCAACGCGCGCATCGCCACCCGACATGTGCGCCAGCCGTTCAATCAGTTCATCAGATGCCGCGGCATTAAAACTCGCCAGACCACGCTCATCGTCCGACAAAGCATTCCGAACAATCTGCTCAATTTCCTTTTCGTCGAGTTGATTCAGAACTAAAACGCGCGATCGCGAAAGCAATGCGCTGATCACTTCGAAGGATGGATTCTCGGTCGTCGCGCCGATAAGAATCACTGTGCCGTCCTCGACTGCGGGCAGCAACGCGTCCTGCTGCGCTTTATTGAATCGATGAATCTCGTCGATGAAGAGAATCGTGCGATGGCCGCGCTGACGATTGAGACGGGCCTCCGCAATTGCTCCACGGAGATCCTTGACGCCGGAGAAAACGGCCGACAGCGCGATGAACCGCGCGTCTGCTTTTTCGGCCAGCAAGCGCGCCAAAGTGGTCTTGCCGGTGCCCGGCGGACCCCAGAGAATCAGCGACGGCATCGTCGCCCCGCCTTCGATCAGGCGTCGCAAGACTCGGCCTTCGCCGACGAGATGTTGCTGACCGACGAACTCACTCAGCGTACGTGGCCGCATGCGATCCGCGAGCGGCGCAGCGGTCTTTGAACGCGCGTGGTGCTCCATCGCATCGCGCATCTCGGGAAAGAGCGCGTTTGAACTTTGATCCGGCATGCTTTTGAAGAATAGCCTAACACAAGACACCAATCCGTTTAGAGGCGGCTAATTTGGAGTGCGCCGGCAAAACGAAGTGACGACGGCGCTTTGGATTTACGCTCTCTGTTCAATCGACAGATCGACGGCCTTGTCCAAAGCGGCGTCGCCGCTGCGCTCTGCCGCCGCACTCCAAAAGAGTTTGCCGTCGCACGACGCTGGCCTCATAATGCAGCCCAACTTTCCGCGGAGGCGCAACCATGCGAAACCTGACTTCTCTTTCCCGGCGTAGCTTTGCCAAGCTCGTAGGCGCAGGCGCCGCGACCGCCGTCGTGCGTCCGAGTTTTTCGTGGGCGGGCACAACCGTGTCCCCAACGATTTCAACCGCGGCTTCGACCGCGGTGCGTCTTAACTCAAACGAGAACCCGTACGGGCCATCGCCGATGGCAATCAAGGCGATGACTGAAGCGTTCTCGCTCGTGTGGCGGTATCCGGACGAACATGCGGAGGCGCTGCTCGAGACCTTGACGAAACTGCACGGCGTCACCCGCGAGCAAATTGTTCTGGGCGACGGGTCTGGCGAAATTTTGAAGGTGTGCGCTGAGGCGTTCACCGGGCCAATGACGAACGACACGACACCGATCGAACTTTCAAAACCTACGCGCGGACCGGCATTGCAGTTCATCCCCGGCCGCGGCAAGTTGATTGTCGCCGATCCCACCTACGAAGCGATTGTGAATCACGCGCGCGTTAATCGCGCCGAAGTCGTGAAGGTTCCGCTCAACCGGAAGTACGCTCATGACTTGCCGAAGATGTTGGCCGCCGCCTCGGAAGGACTGATCTACATTTGTAATCCGAACAACCCGACCGCCAGCATCACGCCGAAAAACGAATTGCGCGAATTCATCGAGAAGGTTTCCCCGAAAACCATGATTCTCGTCGACGAGGCGTATTTCCACTATGCCGAGAGTGCCGATTATGAATCGGTGCTGCCGTTGGTGAAGGATCATCCGAACCTGATCGTCGCGCGCACCTTCTCGAAGGTTTACGCGATGGCCGGGCTGCGGTGCGGGTACTGCATCACGCAGCCTGAGACCATCAGGCGAATGCGGCCACACCTGACCTGGGACAGCGTCAACATCATGGCGCTGGCTGCCGCAAATGCGAGTCTGGGTGATACCGAGCAAGCTGCCAACGGGCGCCGCTTGAACACCAAGACCAGGCAATTTGTTTTAGATGAGATTAAGAAGTTGGGCTTCGATCACATTCCCTCGCAGGCGAACTTCCTCATGATCGATGTGAAGCAACCGGTGCGACCGCTGATCGATGCGATGAGCAAATTGAATGTCCAGGTTGGCCGCGCCTTTCCGTCCCTGCCAAATCACATGCGGGTCACCATCGGAAAGCAGGATGAAATGGAAGCCTTCATGAGCGCCTTCAAGAAAGTCGCGCTGACGACGCCGGCGATCACGAGCGCCTGAGACCACGAATGATTTCCGCTCAGGCAGCAAGACAAGCAGTGTGGCGGCCGTTGTGGCAACTTCCGCGCCGGCTCGATCTGATCATCTCGTTGACCAAACGCGAATTGATGGCCCGGTATCGCGGTTCAGTGCTCGGCTTGCTATGGACGTTGGTCACGCCGATGGTAATGATCGCGATCTTCACGATCATCTTCGCCGGCATCTTCAAAGCAAAGTTCGGCACGAGCAGTTCGCAATGGGATTACGCACTCTATCTTTTCTGCGGCCTGTTGCCATGGAACGCTTTTCAGGAATCGGTGCAGCTTTCATCCGGGACGATCGTCGCGCGCGCCAACCTGGTCAAGCGGGTTGTCTTTCCGCTCGAAACTCTGCCCGTGTCTTTATCACTTGCGGCCGTCGTCAACCAATTGTTCGGAACGCTGGTGCTGGTCGTGGCCGCGGCAGTATTACGACACCAGATCCACGCTACGATCATTTTTCTACCGCTTATCCTGATCCCACAAATCATCGCCACCTTCGGCGCCGCCTGGCTGGTCGCTGCGTTGGGCGTGTTCGTGCGCGACATCGTGCAGGGAGTCGCCCTTGTCCTGATGGCGTGGATGTATCTGACTCCGATCATCTATCCCGAATCGCTCGTCCCGGAAAATTACCGCCGGGCAATAAACCTCAACCCATTCACGCCTCTGGTTCGCAACTATCGTCGCGTCATCCTCGACGGCCTCGGTCCCGACTGGCAAGGGCTGGCTTATTTCCTCGCCTTTGCGGTGGTTTTATTTTTGTTCGGATATTGGTGGTTCGCCCGGTCGCGCAAGAATTTTGCCGACGTAATCTAGCCAAAATCCCCGAATTCTCTTCGATTTTCCGAAGTTGGTCATCGCAAAACATCGTTGACAGGCCGGGCAGTGCGTGTTAGTTTGAGAGGTGCCGCTCTGCTCCGAGGCGGCACCGAAATACGCTCAACGGTCCTCCTTGGGCGATTGCATTCGTCATCGCAAAATTTCATTCCGCGAATTCTCAAATGGCCTTCGAAAAGGTAAAGACTCTGCGCGCTGCTGAGAAGCACCTGGAAATGGGTAAGATTCCGGCGGCGATCAAGGAATACTGCAAAATTGTCGAGGATGATCCCAGCGACTTCACGACGCTGAATATTCTTGGCGACCTTCACGTGCGGACGGGCAATCCGGCCGCCGCGATATCCTGTTTTCGTCGCATTGCCGAACATTACCGCGAGCAGGAGTTCGCGTTGAAGGCCATCGCGATGTTCCGCAAGATTGACCGCCTGAAGCCGAACGACATCGAAATCGCGACCAGCCTGGCGAATCTTTATGCGCAGCAGGAGCTCGTCGTCGAAGCGCGCGCTCATTATCTGGTCGTCGCGGATGCTCACGCGAAATCAGGCGATACGCAGGCCGGCCTGGAAATCCTGTCCAAGATTGCCGACCTCGATCCGCAAAACACCGCCGTTCGTCTGAAACTGGCCGAAGGCTATTTGCACGAAGGAATGAATGCCGAGGCGGCAGCGGCGTTTGCGGAAGCCGGGAACAGCCTCTGCGCGCGGGGCGCGCTCGATGAGGCGCTCGACGCCTTCAACAGATCGCTCGACCTTCAGCCTGACGACATTCCCACCTTGAATGGTTTGCTGTCCGCACATGCTGCGCGCGGCACTGCCGACGAAGCGGCTGAAAAGATCGCTCAGGTCTCTAGCGCGAAACCGGACGATACGGAACTGCTCTCGTTACTCCTGACCGCGTACATTCAGGCAGAGGATCCGCAACAGGCGGAAGCGACGATTGATGTTCTGGTAGCGAAAGACTCTGCTGCTTATCTGCGATTCGTCGACGTTGCTCGTCTGTATCTGGCGTCAGACTCGATTGATGCAGCCGTGGGAGTACTCGCGCGCATCTCTGAGCAGATGCTGACAGAGCGAGAAGACCGGCAACTGCTCGAACTGGTAAATGAGTTTCTCACGCGCGATACGGACAATGTGCAGGCGCTGCGATTACTGGTGCGCGTTTACTGGTGGCAACGAGATGTCGAAAATCTGCGGGGCGCGCTTGACCGGATGGCCGAAGCTGCTGAAGCCGCGGGTCTGGCCGACGACGAACGCTACGCACTGACGCAATTAACCCGTCTGGCGCCTGAAGACACCGCTTACGCTGAAAGACTCCAACAACTCGGTGGCGCGGACGAGGCCGCCGCTGAGGAATTGCCGAGCTTTGAAGCCGCGGTCGAGGGTGCACACGAAAGCACCGAATTCGGTTTCAGCGAGTTTGCCATCTCGAACGAAGACGGTTCCTCGTCAGATGAAACGACTTTCGAATGGAATTCTGAACCGCAAACAACTGCGGCTTCGGACGATGCCGGCGGCGAGTTGGACCTTGAGCGCGGATTCACGTTCGAAACTGTGGTGTCTGAAGAATTGGCTGAAGCCGGCGCGAATGGAAACGGTGACGATGCCGACCGCCGAGCCACGTTGCGACTGCAGGAACTGGAGAGTGTCGACTTCTACATCGCGCAAGGCTACGCGGACATTGCTATCGACACACTCAATCTTTTAGAGACCCAGTTCGGGAAGCATCCCGACATCGATTCACGGCGGCAAAAACTCGCGCAGGGTGCTGATGCCCCAATGTCGGCGTTTGAATTTGAAGCTCCGGCCGCACCCGAGCCGGCCCAACCGGTTGCTGATTTCTCATTTATTCCAGAGAACATCGAGCCGAGTCCGCTGGTGGCCGAACAGCCGTCCGTCCTAAGCAGTCCACCGATTGACGCCGGGCTGGCCGCGGTCTTTGAGGAGTATCGCGTTTCGGCCGAAGCCGAGAGCAACGGCGATTTCGAGACGCACTACAATCTTGGCCTCGCTTACCAGGAGATGGATTTATTCGAGGAGGCCCTCGAAGAATTTCAGATGGCCGTCGGGCTGGTGTCTGCCGACGACGGCACCGCGCGCTATCTGCAATGCTGCAATCTGATCGGTCACTGTTTTATGAAGAAAGGCGTGCCGCGACTCGCGGTGAAGTGGTTCAATAAAGGATTGAACGCGCCGAATACTTCTGACGATGAGCGGCAGGCGCTGCGTTTCGATCTCGCCGCGGCGCATGAGCAGGCCGGCGATTTGAACGAGGCGAAAAATCTCTTCACCGAAATATACGGCGTCAATGTTTCCTACCGCGGTGTGAATGAGCGCTTGAAGTCGCTCGAATCGCGCATGGTTTAGCGGCGGCACAGACTTCAATCTGTGTTTTTCCATCGATTTGATCACAGACTGAAGTCTGTGCGGCACCACAAGGCTGAGAAAGATTCAGCTTTGTGGTATTTTTGTTTCCCAGGATCTTCTGCATGTCGTCGCGACTTACCGTCATCTTCTACATTATCCTTTGCCTCGAAATCGGCGTGGTACTGACCTTTCTGCCTTGGGTTTCGCATGGCTTTTTGGGCCTGAGCGATTGGGGCAACAATTATTTTCTGCTGGCGGCTTCACACCGCGTCGGTTTTGGCGTGCAGCGAGTCGTCGCCTCGGGATGGATGCGCGGCGCAGTCTCGGGAATCGGCCTGCTGAACATTGGCATGGCGTTTTGGGAGTTGTTCAACTTCCGCCGCACGGTGCGCGCGCTGGACGAAGGTCAGTCTTATGTGGAAAGCTCACCGCAGCATAACGTGCCGGTAGCAAATGCCGCTCAATCCGTCAAAACCGATCCTTTATCTGATTACCCGCGGCGTAACCACTGAAGCCACGTCGCGCGACTCTCCGGAATTCACGCAAATTTTCGATCAAGTTTCGGCTGCGGTAGCCGCCGGCATCGATCTGATCCAAATCCGGGAAAAGCAGTTGCCGGTGCGGCTGCTGTTTGAATTGGTTTCACAGATCCACAAACTCACTTCGGGTACAAACACGCGATTGCTGGTGAACGATCGTGCTGACATCGCTGCCGGCGCCGGTGCTGACGGTGTTCATCTGACGACCCAATCGCTTGATGCTGCGATCATCAGAAAATCGTTTGGCGAGAATTTTCTGATCGGAGTGTCCACGCATTCCTTAAGTGAAGTCGTGTCAGCGCGCGATCAGGGCGCCGACTTCGCAGTCTTCGGCCCGGTCTTCGAAACGAAATCTAAACTACAGTTCGGTGCGCCGAGCGGCCTGGAAGGATTATCGCGGGGGGCGCGCGCGGCGGCCGGCTTTCCGGTGTTGGCATTGGGTGGTGTCTCGGTCGCGAATGCGGCAGACTGTGTGGCCGCAGGGGCCGCCGGAATCGCGGGGATAAGTCTATTCGACAAAACGGAGAATTTCGGTAACGTAGTCACGGCGATGAGCAAAGCTGGAGGGAAACCAACCAGATGAAAAGCAAATTTACCAGCCGCACGCGCTGGCGCGAAAAACTCGAGAAGCCGCAACAGCCAAAGGTCGTTCAGATTCCACCGAAGATGTCGCGGTTCGGCAAAGGCACGATGTTGATTCCGACGCCCATGCTCGTCGATGAATTGATTCGCAAAGTGCCGAAAGGAAAATTGATCACCGGCAGCGAGTTGCGGCGAAAACTCGCGTCAGATTTTGCGACGAACGTCACGTGTCCGCTGACTACCGGCATCTTCGTCCGCATCGCGGCAGAGGCGGCTGAGGAAGATCGGACCAACGGCAAGCGGCGGTTGACTCCTTACTGGCGCGTAGTCAAAGACGACGGCGGCCTAAATCCAAAGTATCCGGGAGGCGTCGATGCGCAGGCGCGCAATCTGCGCGCGGAAGGTTTCACGGTGGCCCGCAAGGGCCGGAAGCCGCCCACCGTCACAGAATTTGAACGCCGTCTTCATACTTTCAAGTGAAACCGCGCCTGCCAGTCGTCCTAACTATTGCCGGCTTCGATCCTTCGGGCGGCGCCGGCCTCGTCGCTGACATCCGCACGATTGTGCAGCTCGGGTGCCGCCCGGCTGCCGCTCTCACCTCGTTAACATTTCAGAATTCAGCCGGCGTATTTGGCGCAATTCACGAAACCGCGAAATCATTGCGCGCTCAGGTCATGCCGATCATCGATGAGATGGGGGTCGCCGCAGTGAAAATTGGAATGTTACCTACGGCTGAATTGGTTTCCGAAGTGGCGGCCATGATCGAGGAAAGACGTTTGCCGCCGCCGGTACTCGATCCGGTAATGAAGTCATCTTCGGATTATGCATTGATGGAGCCGGACGCGCTGACGTTGCTGAAGCGTGACCTTCTGCCGCTGCTTCGCATAATCACGCCGAACATCGCTGAGGCTACGGCGTTGTCAGGCGTTGACGTTTTTGATGAACGCGGAATGCGCGACGCTGCTGCTAACCTGAGACAGCTAGGCGCGCGCGCAGTGCTGATCAAAGGTGGGCACCTGGAAGAGGAATCAGACAAAGCGGAAGCAATTGATGTACTCGATGAAGATGGTACGGTCACGGTTTTTCGTGGGCCATGGATCGAAGCAGCGCCGGTGCGAGGAACCGGCTGCATGCTCTCATCGGCGATTGCGGCCGGCCTGGCAAAAGGACAATCGTTGTCCGAATCGGTAGCCGCGGCCAAACAATTCGTCGCCGCCGAAATTCAAAATTCAAAACTTACAATTCAAAAACTAACGCCGGCTACTCAACGGTAACTTTTTCCATTTTGATTTCCGACATGGGACGATCGCCGGGGTCAGTCTTCGAGGTAGCGATGGCGTTGACGACGTCCTGCCCTTCAGTAACGCGTCCGAAGATCGTGTAGCTGGGCGGCAGCGGATAATCGACGTGCATGATAAAGAACTGCGAACCGTTTGTGTTTGGTCCGGCGTTGGCCATCGCCACGGTTCCCGCTTTGTAGCCACGCTGATAAACCTCTGACGAAGAATCAATCTCATCGGCAAATCGTCCGCCCCAGGCCGATGCGCCCCCGCGGCCGGTTCCGGTGGGGTCGCCGCCCTGAATCATGAAGCCGTTGATGCAGCGATGAAAAATCACTCCGTCGTAATAACCCTTCTCAGCCAGTAAGCGAAAGTTTTCAGTCGTCTTCGGCGCGTCCTCTTCGAGCAATTCAAATTTGATTGTCCCTTTGTTGGTTTGAATGGTCGCAGTGCGATTCGGCATTTCGTCTCTCCTCAGTTTGAATTTAAGCAAGCTTCAAATGGCGAATGAGAAATGTCAAATGACAAATCTGAAATTGACCCGGATCGGTGCTTAATCCTTCACTGGATCGTCGATTCGGTCGTTACGTTTCACGGTTCTGACGCCGCAATATTCCGGCTCCACCTGACGCAATCACCCTCGACCAGTTATGATGTCTGGCCCTGCGAACCTGCAAAAAGAAAGGCCAAAACCATGAATGTTACTCACCTCGAATGCGGCGCGTGCGGCCAGCGGCACGAGGCACAACGCTTGCACAATCTCTGCACTCAATGCGGCAAACCGCTGCTGGTGCGCTACGACTTTGAAAGCGCCGCGAGGTCTTTGACAAAGGAATCGCTGAAAGCTCGCCGGCCCGATTTGTGGCGTTATCGCGAAGTATTGCCGGTCGAGAATGACGAGAACATCGTCAGTTTCGGCGAGGGCTTCACGCCGCTTTTGCGGGCGACGCGACTCGCGTCACAGCTCGGCATGGACCAACTGTATATAAAAGACGAGGGCCAGAATCCGACGCAGAGCTTCAAAGCGCGGGGCATGACCGCCGCGGTTTCGATGGCGAAAGAGTTGGGCGTGAAGAAAGTCGCCGTGCCGTCTGCGGGCAACGCTGCGGGCGCGCTGGCGGCTTACGCGGCGCGCGCGGGCATGGAAGCGCACATCTTCATGCCGAAGGACACGCCGCGGGCGAACGTGATCGAGTGCGAACAAACGGGCGCGTATGTGACTTTGATGGACGGACTGATCACCGACTGTGGCGCCGAAGTCGGCCGCCGCAAAGAAGCCGAAGGATGGTTCGACGTATCGACGCTGAAAGAGCCGTATCGCATCGAGGGCAAAAAGACGATGGGCTATGAGTTGGCCGAACAATTCGATTGGCAATTGCCGGACGTGATCATCTATCCGACAGGCGGCGGCACGGGATTGATTGGCATGTGGAAAGCGTTCCATGAAATGGAGGAGATGGGCTGGATTGGATCGAAGCGACCGCGAATGGTGACGGTGCAAGCAGCTGGGTGCGCGCCCATCGTGCGGGCCTTCGAAAAGGGTGAACGCTTTGCTGACGAATTTCAAAACGCGCACACCACCGCTTCCGGGCTGCGCGTGCCGAAAGCCATCGGCGATTTCCTGATCATTGATGCGCTGCGAGCGTCAGGCGGCACCGCCGTGTCGGTGACTGACGAAGAATTGATTGCCGCGACGAAAGAGATCGGCGCGGCCGAAGGAATCTTCTGCGCCCCCGAAGGCGCAGCGTGCTTGCCGGCTTTGAAGAAGCTAATGAGTGACGGATTAGTGAACACCAACGAGAAGGTGGTTCTATTCAATACGGGAAGTGGTGTGAAGTACCTGGAGAGCTTTTCTACTTAGCGCTCGAGTGCGCGAGCACCTGCGAGCGAGGAGGACGTCATGGGACTTACTCGAAAACTTTTCTCGTTCGCCCTGGTGCTGGCGGCATCATCAATTCTGGCGGTGGCGCAACAACAGGACAAGGGTCAGTCTCAAACCGAGATTCAGAAACATCAGCTTGAGAGGATAAAATCAAAGGTTGCGAAGATTGGTACCGGAAAGAAGGTTGAGGTCAAACTCGTAAGCAATCAAACGCTAATAGGGACTGTCGATGCCATTGGGGATGACCAATTTACGCTGATCGAATCACCGCGACGCGCGGCAGTCCCGCTTCGTTATCAGCAAGTGAAATCGATCAGGAAACCGCGCAGCGATTGGTGGGCAATACCGTTTGGGGCCGCGATTATTGCTGGTGTAATTGGCGTAACCGCTTTGCTTTTACGCGGAGATTATTAGGTATGTTGAATTTTGTCTTCAAAGAATTCTCTGGCAAGTGCTTACTAGCGATTGCGATGCTGCTTTGTCTGTCGGGCTTTGTGGGCGCGCAGACACCTCCGGCATCGTGGCTCACGGATGTCGAGCGCGCGAGGTTTGAGAAGCTCCGAATCGCCGGCTCGGAGGCGCTCTTCAATCTCGATTACGAAGGCGCGCGCAAGAATTTCAAAGAGATGGCCACGGCCTTTCCCAACTATCCCGCTGGCCCACAGTTCCTCGCGGACACGCTCTGGGCCGAGACGCTTTATCAGACTCGCCGCTTGCAATCTTCGCTTTATGGCGACGACGACACCTTCTATTCGACCAGCGACGACAAGGTCGATCCCAAGATCGTCGAAGAGTTTCGCACGCTGACGCGCCAGGCGCGGGTGTTGACTGAAGCTCGCTTGAAACAGAATCCGAAGGACGTCGAAGCGCTCTATTTCCTGGGCGCGATCCAGGGTTTGAAAGCGTCGTTCGCCGAAGCGGTCGAGCGGCGGCATTTCGCGGCGCTAAAGGACGGCTCGGACGCGGTGGATAAGCATCGTGAAGTGATCAAGCTCGATCCTAATTATCGCGACGCCGAGATTACGATCGGCTTGTACGATTACACCGTCGGCTCGCTGCCGTTGCCGGTCAAGTTGATGGCCGGCGTGATGGGCTTTCGTGGTTCCAAGAAGCGTGGACTGGCGACGCTTGAGCGGGTAGCCAAAGAAGGAAACTGGATCCACGATGAAGCCAAGACCCTGCTGATCGTTCTGTACACGCGTGAGAAACGATTCGCTGAGGCCGCTGCCTACGCGCGTGAACTGGCGGCGAAATATCCGCGGAATTATCTGTATCGACTCGAAGCGGCGGATGCGCTCGTGTCCCAGGCGGCGCTCGATCGACAAACCAGTAAGACTGCCGGCATCACCGCAACCGAGAAGGAAGCTTTCACTACGTTCGATGCGCTGCTCAACGACAAGACCGTGCGCGACACGTCATCCCGGTTTTTTGATTTAATTCATTTCAAGTACGGTGAGGCTTTGATGACCGCGGGTGAATATGAACGCGCGGCGAAGGAATTCATGGCCTCGGCCGACGCTCCCGGCGCCCAACAGGGATTGGCGACGATGGCCCACCTGTACGCGGCGCGGGCGTTGGATCTGGCCGGCGAACGAAACGATGCGATGACGCAATACCGCGCCGTGCTCGCCCGTCCCAATGTTTACGATGCGCACGATCAAGCGCAGGCTGGATTGAAGGAGGTTTATAAGAAAAAGCTTTCCTAGGCTTTGCGGAAGAGCATTGAAAATTGAAAATTGAAAAATGCAAATTTCAAATTGGTGCCGGCAATCGGAATCGTTCCTGCGGGATAACAATTCCTGCGAAGATCAATTTGCAATTTTCATTTTGCAATTTTCAATTTTCAATTCGCCTTACCTTCGCACCTTCACCGTCTCCGACTCAAACACAAACCCCAGCGTCTTGTAGATCAACTTCGCGCACAGAAACGCCGAAGCATTCTGCCCTTCGACATACGAATACTCGGTGAGATCCATTCCGACGACGTTGCGTTTGCGCGCCAGCGTGCGAATCAATCCAATCGTTTCATACCAGCCTAAGCCGCCGGGTTCCGGTGTGCCCGTCGCCGACACCAGCGAAGGATCGAGTCCGTCGATATCGATCGTGAGATAGACGTTGTCGGTCAGGCCCTCCACCGCATCGTCCCACCAATCATCGCGTCCGACGATGTCTTTGGCCCAGAAGATTCGCGTCGGCAATTGGTCCAACACGCGCGCTTCGTCAACCGAGATCGAACGAATGCCGACCTGCACCGCCGGGATGCGCATGTCTTTTACGACGCGCGCCATGATCGAAGCATGCGAGTGCGGCGTGCCGTCATACGTATCACGCAAATCGGCGTGCGCATCGATCTGCAGGACCGACAGGTTGTCGAACTTCTCAGCGTGCGCGCGAATAACCGGGGCGCTGACCGAATGCTCACCGCCAATCATGGTCACGAACTTTCCGCTGCCGACTAATTCTTTCGCGCGTTCGTAAAGCGAGTTCATCATTCGCTCGGGCGGATCCACGGCCTGAAACTCGTCGACCGTGTGAATGCCAACCTTGTAGATCTCGGCATCAGTCTCGTCATCATAGAGTTCCATGTTGCGCGACGCGTCGATGATCGCCATCGCGCCGCGACCGGTGCCGCCGCCGTAGGAGACCGTTCCTTCGTACGAGACAGGCCAAATTAAAATGCGTGACTTCTCGAAACTGGAGAA
>DATANL010000045.1:0-4972 GCA_036266295.1 Pyrinomonadaceae bacterium
CTTCAACAACATTCCTGAGGTTTCGTGTGAAAGAGTTTTTTTACCGGACACCGCGTCACGCACAGACCGGGGCATTAGCCCGAGCGTGAGCGAGGGCTCATCAGCGAACCAAACACCCGGTCACCGGCGGGCATCGAAACATCCGCGCAGCGGCTCAGGTTACGACGGAGCTTTCCCTCACGGTCGGGCTACTGCCCCGATTGACGAGATGCGTGAATACGAACGCACGCGCGCGCCGCTGCTTTCCCTCGAATCGCAAACGCCGGTGCGCGATTTCGACGTGATCGCTTTCTCGATCTCGTTTGAAACCGACTACATCAACATGGCCCGCATGCTGCAAATGAGCGGCCTGCCGGTTTGGGCGAAAGACCGGACCGAACGCGATCCGTTAATTGTGATGGGCGGGGCGGCCTCGTTTCTAAATCCCGAACCGATTGCCGAGTTCACTGACGTCATCGGCGTAGGCGAAGGCGAGGTGCTCGGATCAAAGCTGGTCGATGCGATTCTTGAAAACGAAAGCAAGGAAGAACTTCTGCTCGCGCTCGCGCGACAAGGCCGCGGCTTCTATATCCCTTCGCTGTACTTCGTTGCTTACAACGAGGACGGCACCGTCGCTTCGTACACGCCGACCGAGGAAGGCGTGCCGCTGCGCGTGGGGCGTGCTATTTCGGCGGAAAATCCGAAAGAGGGCAGCCTGCGCCGGGCTATCCGCAAAGGTCAATTCGATATTGCCGAACAGCTCCGGCGCGATGAAGTCTTCGCGCCGTCAACGACCATCTTCGCGCCCCAGGCGGAAATGGGCGATCGTTTTCTGGTAGAGATTTCCCGCGGTTGTTCGCAAGGTTGTCGTTTCTGCTGGGCCGGCTACAACTATTGGCCGCCGCGGGTGGTGCCCGCGCGTGACGTTCTGGCGAAAGCGAAACAGTGGCGCACCAGGACCGACAAAATCGGTTTGGTTTCGACCGCGGTCTGCGATCATCCCGAGATTAGCGAGATTCTTCAGGGCCTGCGCGCGATGGATTATCGGATTTCGGTTTCGTCCCTGCGGCTCGATCAAATTTCGGAGGAACTGCTCGACGCGTTGGTTGAATCGCGCGATCAGCAAATTGCGGTGGCTCCCGAAACCGGTTCCGATCGACTGCGCCGCGTCATCAACAAGAATCTTACCAATGACGAGATCGTCGATATCTGCGGCGCCGTTTTCGATCGCGGCATGCTGACCACCAAGCTTTACATGATGGTTGGTTTGCCGACTGAGACGGACGAAGATCTTGACGAGATGATCGTGCTGGTCGAGCGCATCAAAGATCGAATGCTCGAAGCAGGCAAGCGTTTCGGACGCGCCGGGAAGATCATTCCTTCGCTAAATGGATTTGTGCCGAAGCCGAACACGCCGTTTCAATGGGAACCGATTTGTGAAGAGAAAGAGTTGAAGCGCCGTCTGAAATACGTCTGCAAGAAATTATCGCGCATCCCCAACGTCGAAGTTCGCGCCATGTCCGCGCGCATCGCGCACGAGCAGGCGTTGCTGTCGTCAGGCGATCGCCGCATCGCCAAAGTCATCGAAGCCACGGCGCGCCTGCATGGCGACTTGCACGCCGCGATTCGCGAGACGGGAATTGATCCGCACCTGCACACCAGCCGGGCCCGGTCCCATGCTGAAGTTCTGCCCTGGGAAATTGTCGATGCCGGATTGGGCCGAGAGTTTATGGAGCGCGAGCACGAACGATCGCATGAGGCCCAGTCCACCGCACCGTGTCCCTCAGTCAATCAATGCACGCGCTGTGGTGTCTGCCCCACGACGTGGCTGGCTGAAGCGCCACCCGCACTGGTGCAATTGAAAGCCTTCGCCACGACCGCCGCGCAACCCACGGCCAGCCGCTAAGGTTTAGCGGTTGTCTTTTGCCATCCTTTTGCCGGATAGAAATTCACCCAGGTGTCCGGCGGCATATTCAAAGTTATTTCGTAATCGCCGGCTTTGAACGGCAGGGAATCAACGACAAAGTCTTTGCTGTCGGTTGCGCTGAGTTTTGGTACATGAAAGACGAGATTCATCGTCTTGCCTGCGAGCGTGAGACTTAGCTTCACATCATCTTTGAAGTTGCACATGGCCTGGTTCTTGAGCGCGACTTTGCCATTCAGTTTGGAAATATCAGCAGGGACTTCTTTGCTTCTCAGATGTTCGGCATTAATCGGTTCACTGCCCCAGTGCCGGTAGGTTTGTTCGCTGCCGTCACCTTCGTACTTGAGGTCGCTACGACCCGCGTCGATCACTGCGCCCTTCTCATCTCGGACTACATAAAATAATTGACTGCCCGGACAAATTTGCGCGCGCGCGACCTTGGGCCCGACTCCGATCAGCAATATAGTCAGGGCAAGCAGAGGTAGAACTCGTTTGGTTCGCATCATCGTCTTCTCCTGTGGCGGCTAATCATTCGTCCTTTAGTATCACTTTTTGAAACGAATGGGTAAATGGTGACGATTGCCCTGATTCCTGTCCCGGCGTCTTTAACGCGCGATGTTTTATCGCCAACAAATTCCCACAAATCACGCGTTTTCGTGTACGCTTACGCCGTAAGCATGTCCGAAAAGATTCGCAAGGTCCTCTCGTTTCCCTCGCCAGTCCCCGCAAAAGCGGATTATCAGCGAGTCAAATCAACTTATTCGCTGCGCGAGATCAAACAGATGTTTGGCTTGAGCGATCGCACGGTGCGGCGCTGGACCGACGCCGGGATCATTTATGGTTTGCCGGTCGGCGAGACGGGAGAATTCACTTATGACTTTCAGGCGTTGACTATCTTCCGGCGCGCGCGCGAGATGCGTTCGCAAGGCCTGGCCATCAAACAGATCGAAGCCGAGCTGCAAGGTCAGATGAGCCTGTTCCGCGCGGACTCGACACACGTTCAGATCTCGCGTCTGCTGACGCCCTTCGAGGAAGCTTTGGTCTTACACGAACAGGGCGACTTGGCGGCGGCGAGCTTTTACCAGCAGGCGATCACGGAAGGCGACAACATCGCCGAAGCCTACTGCAATCTCGGCATCATTGAACTCGAGCGCGGCAACACCACCGGCGCCCTCGATAATTTCACGCTGTCGCTGAAAAACGATCCGCGTCACGTCGAAGCTCATTACAACCTGGCGAATTTATATTACGATGCCGGCGATTTCCCGCTGGCGCGGCTGCACTACGAAGCGGCGATCGAAATCGAGCCGAACTTCGCGCTCGTCTATTACAATCTGGCCCTGGTTTATCATCGGCTGAACAAAGTTGGCGATGCCCGCGCGGCCCTGAACAAATACAAAGAGCTTGAGCCCGGCGACGAAGAAATCGAACTCGTCGATCAGTTATTGAAGGCGATGGACACCGGCAGGCCGGCGAGCTACTGAAAAGTTTTTCAAATCCCAGGTTTCAATTTTCCGTTTGCGGATTTTGCCACTTGAGACTTGAAACCCGAAACCTTAAACTGGTTTTCCTTTGGCGGGGTAGCTCAGATGGTTAGAGCGTGGGATTCATAATCTGAAACCCGTCAAAAACGTAAGTTTTTGACTTTTCAAAAGTTGCAGCCACCAAGTATTTCCTAAGGTTTTCGCATTCCTTCACATCTGCTCCCATCGCGTAGCAGTCGAATGCTGTAAATTCTGTCCACAAATTGGCCACACGCTTTTAGACTAGAGAGATTCACCGAGTAACAAAGCAACCACCGCTTTAGCCTTCGCGCCACTTCGCAAGCTTTGCGCGAACTTCCTCAATGCGAGGCTCCTTCACTTCCTTGTAGATTCTTAGAGCAGCTTGTGCATTAGTAATTGCCTGCGTACGGTTTCCAAGCTCATTAAGTGCCAAACTCATATTGTATAGGGCTAACCCTTCGGTATGACGGTCACCGAGCTTCCGAGAGAGGTCAATAGCCTGCTCAAAAAGCTTCGCCGCCGGTTGAGGCTGTTTTGACTCAGCGTAAGCGACGCCCCATGCATTTAATGCTTCAACTTCGCTAGATTGGTTCTCTAACTCACGAGTAAGTTCTACCAGTTCACCATAAATCTTGATAGCGTGCTCAAATTGATCCAAGTCCATGTGTAAGCGGCTTAAGTTCCGCAGCGCAAAGAGTTGATTCCGTTTGTCGCTCATCTCACGTGCAATGGTTAGGTATCGATTGTAGTACTTTAACGCTTTCCTTCCTCGGCCTAAGGCTACGAGGGCTACACCAATAGAATTCATCCAGTGTCCCTCGCTTGGCAGGTCGCCAATTCTGCGAGAGATCGCTAGAGCTTTCTTAAAGGAGTTGATAGCTCTTTGGTGCTCACCAGCTGAATGATAGGCTTGGCCTCTACCGCCAAGCGCCATACTCTGTAAACGGAGGTTAGATATCCTCTCGGCGATGGTCAATGCGGAATCGAAGGAGCTGAGCGCGCGCCGAGTTTCACCCAAGTCGGAATAGACGAATCCAAGATTACAGAGCATGGATGCTTCACCAAGGCGGTCAGCGATCTCGGTGGCGATCGCTAAATACTGTTCAAAAAAAGAAATGGCTTCCTCAGGCTGATGTGTTTGATAATAGTGAGCGCCCAAAGCGCCTAAGTGTCTTCCTTCAGCTGCGCGATCTTTCAAACGCCGAGCAGCGCGCAACGCTGCCCTCCAAAAATAGATGCGCTTATTGGGCGCTTGGCGCAAGGAGAAGAGGTTGGCAGCAGCATCAGCATAACAACTGCAAAACAAACCAGCTTCGTCGTCACTTTCTGCGTGTTGGGACGCCCACAGCTGTCCAGCCTGAATATTGCTCCATTCAAGATCAAACAAAGCGACCCCTTGCGCTAAGAACTCGCCACCTTTTTCGTACAGCCCTTCCGCCTTTGCTGCAATTCCCATGTAGTAAACGGCGTGACGCTTCGCGCGTATGTAACGTTCATTTTTTGTCACACGGTCTTCTGCAAATAGCCGGAGCAGGTCATGGAAGCTATACCGTTCTGTGGCCGT
>DATANL010000046.1:0-8571 GCA_036266295.1 Pyrinomonadaceae bacterium
CAAACCGCGAGTTCGCTGATGTGCATGCTCCAAAGACCGAGCAGCTTGATGTCGTCGTTGAGGTTGATAATCGTAATCGTCGCGCCACGATATTTTTCTTCACGCGACGTCGTGCCACCCGCCGCACGCACAGACGCGGCCACCGCGTTCGCGTTGAAACTGCCGTGGGCGATCGCCACGGTTTCCAGCTTTGTCGTCTTCGCGTCGGGATAAGTGTAATGAACGCTGAGAGCGACGCGATCGAAGGAACGAAAATCAATCCCGGTCCTGGTTTTGAACTTGTCGACGTCGGCATTGGCTTGAGCGAGTTTCGCCGGGTCGCCGCCGAGAATTCGCGGCATGGTTTCGTTCAGCATCCGCTTCGCGTCGACTATGGCGAGGGCATCCGATGCCGGCAAGTAACTCGCAATGTTGATTGGCGGTGGCACGGGCCGCCGGGTTTGGGCCGCAACGGACAATAAGACGAGGAGTGGAATCGTTATGACTGACGTGATAATTGATTTTTGCACGATAGACCTTTCCGTTCTTAAGACGTGCTGTTGCGATGCATCGTTATCAGCTCCGGTTGGCTTTCTTTTGGATTGCGGCGGCTTGACACCGCTTTGTGTCAGAACCCGGAGCGGTAGCGATGGGATCAAGTGAGGCGCCGAAAGTACGCCTTGATCCGGTCATTATCGCTCGAAGAAAACAAAAGCGCCGTCAAGCCGGCGCACTCCAAAATTAAACGCGGTCGAGCAACAGGGCGATGCCCATGCCGCCGCTGATGCACAGTGTTGCCAGTCCCCGTCGAGCTTGCCGTCTTTTCATTTCGTGCAACAACGTCGTGGTAATCCGGACACCCGTACAACCAATTGGATGACCTAAAGCGATCGAGCCGCCGTTGACATTCAGACGGTGCTGATCGAATTGCAATTCACGATCGCACGCAATCACCTGCGCCGCAAAAGCTTCGTTCAGTTCAATCAGATCTACATCTGATAATGTGAGCCGCTGACGTTCGAGCAACCTGCGCGTGGCGGGCACGGGACCGATTCCCATAATTTCAGGCGGCACCCCGACGATTTCATAATCGACAATGCGGGCCAGCGGCTCAGCGCCCGAGTCCTTTAAAGCAGCTTCGCTCATGACGACTACCGCGGCGGCGCCGTCCGTTATGCCTGACGAATTGCCCGCGGTGACGGTGCCGTCTTTTGAAAACACCGGCGCCAGTTTCTGCAAGCTTTCAATCCTCGTGTCCGCACGCACGTGCTCGTCTGTCGAGAACGAAGTGACTTCACCTTTGCGGCCTTTGACTTCGACCGGCACCACTTCGTCGCTGAACTTACCCGCGGCTGTCGCAGCGGCGGCGCGTTGCTGAGAACGCAGGGCAAATTCATCCTGTTCGTCGCGGCTGATTTCGTATTGGCCCGCGAGCTTCTCGGCCGTCTCGCCCATCACGAGCCCTGAGAGCGGATCGTTAAAGCCGTCGCGATACATCCCGTCGGTGAGCTCGACGTGGCCCAGGCGCGTGCCCCAGCGCGCGCCTTCGGCGAAATATGGAACGCGCGACATGCTTTCGGTACCGCCCGCGAGCACGATGTTGGCCCGGCCGAGCATGATCTTCTCGGCCGCGAGAATGATTGCGCGCAATCCCGATCCGCAGGCCTGGTTAACGGTGAAAGCCGGCACGGTATCAGGCCCGCCGGCGCGAAAAATAATTTGGCGCGCGACGTTCGGGCCGCCCCCGGCCTGACGCGCGCAACCCCAAATGGAATCGTCGAGTTGATCGGCCCGCACATTCGCGCGCAGCAAACTTTCTTTGGCCGCTATGATCCCGAGATCGGCAGCGCTAAAAGTTTTTAGCGAACCACCGAAACGTCCAATTGGCGTGCGGACAGCACCCGCAAGAAATACATCAACGTTCATTCGGTTAACTCGATGGTAGCATAGCGCGCGATGGCTCCCGCAAACGGCCCATCGTCCATCGCTCCGGCGTTGTTCGACTCTGCATTGCGACAACTCGTTGAATTCGCAGACAGCCATGCGGAGTGGTTCATGACGGAAGGCGGACGTGTGCCTCTGGAAATTAATCGCGGTGATTTTGATTTCTCGCCGGCTCACGGACGTCTCATTTTCTCTTCATGGACGCAACAGGGCTCGCGCAGTTGGCGAATCAATGAGTGGCGCCATTCGGACGACAAATTAATCCTGCGCGCGAGTCGCAGAATGGGAGCTGAGACGACGACTATCGAACTTGTGCCGCGAGCTTCAGCCAGGGCCCTGGTTGTCACCATCGCCGCGGCCCGGCAGGAACGATGCGAGCGGTTGGCGCAATTGATGGCCGAGGGTTTAGGGGATAGGGTGTTGGGTGTAGAACATCAGCATTCGCTCAGTTCGAATGAATTTGAGAACACGGACGATGAATCAAACAAAGAGACACTCGGAAAAGCAACGTTCATTGATATTGATAATGAGAATAGTCGGAAGGCCTCACGAACAAAACAACTACACCCAACACCCTACCCCCAACACCCTTCCGTAAAGATCGAACGCGCCGCCTTGAGTGCGGGCATGCGCCGCGATCAGCCTGGTCGCTATGCTCGAGTAATTCTGCGATCGCCATACGAACGAGTCGCGGCCACGGCCATCGTTGCGCAAAGCGATCCGCGCAATGTTGACTCGCTCTTCTCGTCCGCGTTGTTGTGGTTCGCGCGACTGCAATCAATTCCCAGGCGGCCGCCAATCAATCGGCTGCTCCTGGTGGTCGAACACAATATTCTCGAAGCTGCTCGCCAGCGCCATGTGCTGTTGCATGATGCGCTGCGCGCATGCGTCGCGTTATGGCAAGTCGATGACGATTGGTCTTCGGTCCAATCCACGCCCGCGTGGGAACGACGATACCTTTGGCGCAAAAAGCTTCCACGTTTCCCGCCGGTCATCGACACCTCGGCAACTGAGCGAGTGAATGACCTGGTTGGTTTAGCTCCCGCGGCAATCGACGTAGTCGCCTCTCGTCATGGGCACACGCTTCGCTACCACGGTCTGCCATTCGCCCGCGTGCGCCGGGTCATGGAAAGAGATCACGTCTGGTTTGGCGTCGAAGGATCGCCGCGCCGCTTGTGGGCTGCGCATCAGCATCGCGAGTTCGCGAAGCTCTTGAATGACCTGCAAACTTATCGCAGCGAGAAGTGTCGCGATCGACGTCATTGGTACTATCGCTCCGCAGGCGAGGCGTGGCTGGAATCAATTCTGCGCCGCGACATAACCAAACTCGATCCCGGCTTGATCATCGCGCCGCTGCATGCGCAGTTTCGTACTTCACCAGGCGGCGCGATCGGAAAGAGCGGTCCGCGGCCCATCGATCTGTTGGCCCTGCGTCACGACGGCCGGCTGGTAGTGATCGAGTTGAAGGTAAACGAAGATCGCGAGCACGTCTTTCAGGGCGTCGATTACTGGCGCCGGGTCGAAGCGCATCGACGCCGCGGGCATATCAGCGCCGCAAAGCTGTTTGGCGATCGCGAAATCAGCGATGAATCTCCGTTGGTTTATCTGGTGGCGCCGACGCTGCGTTTCCATCCCTCGTTCGCGACCCTGGGGCGCACGATTGCACCGGACATTGAAATTTATCGTTTTGATATCAGTGAAGATTGGCGGGCCGGTGTGCGCGTCGTGCGCCGGGAGCGGGTCAACACTTGATCTCTTCGTGTCTCAAGATTTGTTACGTCGTGAGCCGGCGATAAATGCCGGGTAACCTTTCCGGCAAAGTCATGATGTCGTCGATAATTGTGTATCCGATCTCGCCGTATAGATCGCGCAACTCACTTTCCGATTCGCGATCGATGGTGATGCAGAACGGAGTGATGCCGCGCGTCTTCGCATCGATCAAAGCTTCGCGCGTGTCTTCGCGCGCGTAACGAGCGTCGCCATAGTCATGATCGTACGGGCGGCCGTCTGAGAGGACGATTAGCAGACGGGTGCGCGCTTCCTGCTTCTCGAGCTTCGTGGTGGCGTGACGAATCGCCGCGCCCAGGCGCGTGTTGTTCTGATAGGTGATGCCGCCGATGCGCCGCATTACTTCATCCGAGTAGTGCTCCTGAAAGTCCTTCAGCACATAAAATTTCACGTTGCGCCGGCCCTCGGAAGTGAAGCCGTTGATCGCATAGACGTCGCCGACGGCTTCGAGCGCTTCGCTCATCAACACCAGGCCTTCCTTTTCGATCTCAATGATGCGGCGGCCGGGATGGGTGTACGGCTGCAGGGGATGGCGGCCGATGGTGCGCGCGGTCGACGAAGACTGATCGAGCAGGAATGAAACGGCGACGTCGCGACGGCGACGCAGCCGCTTGGTATAGATTCGTTCTGACTGATGGCCGTCGGCGCGACGATCGATGAAGAAATCAACGACCGCGTTGAGATCGTAATCTTCACCGTCCAGTTCGTTGGCGATGCGCGTGAGGTTTTCCGGTTTCATCAACTGAAACTGATGACGAATCGAAGAGACGACGCCTCTGTAGCGCTCGCGGGTGTCGTCGACGAAATCACGGCTGCCGCGCTTCACCTTCTTTTCGATCACGCGACACCAACCGACGCGATGATCGACCAGCTCGCGGTCCCACTCGTCGTAATTGAAAGCAACCTCGCCCTCTTCGAGTCCCTGTTCGGGCGTCTGGCCGTCACTAAAGGCTTCGCTGCCGTCCAGTTCGTCGAATTCGCCTTCGCTTTCGGCGTTCCAGGCATTGAATAGTTCGCGCGCGTCGCGGCGTTGGGGCTGGCGGTCGGATTGGCGTTCGTTGAGCGCCTGCTCGGCCTGATTATTCTGATCTTCCTGTTCGAGCTCGTCGGGGACTTCGATTTGCTCTTCCGACTGGTCCATCGTCAGCGATTGAAATAATAAATAGACGCGATTGGTGGCCATGAGCGAGTCGGCCACCGTCGCGTCCTTGTCATTCAGATATTCGGCGACGATCGTTTCCAATTCTGAAACGACCTGGCGATGAAACTCGCGCGCATCATCCAGCGCACCGCCGAGCAGTGTTACCTGAAACAACAATTCGAAGGGTACGAGGGCCGGCGGTAGATCGATGATCTTCGGGCGGCGATGACGCAGGTGCTCGCGGATCAAATCGAGATCGCGTGCCAGACCGCGATACGATTTTCTCAACGAGCGATCGATTCGGCCGTTCTCGAGAGTCCCGAAGATGCGTCGCGCCAGCGCCGGTAGCGGGAACAGGTTAATGACCTGCCGGTAATCAAGATCTTGAATCCCCTCTACCTTTGGGAAAGGGGCAAGGGGAGAGGGGCTACGCGTGCCTAAGTCCTCATCTCGACCCTCCCCCAGAGGGGGGAGTGTCTCGGATAGCTGCGCCGGATCGATTGCAAACGAATCGCGCTCATCCTGTTTCGCTGGATCATAAAGATCGTGCAAAGACGCATAAGCAGCGCGGAGATCGTCATGATCGCGCGCATAGGTGCCGAACTCGATCTGTCCCGCCGCGTGGGCCGCCAAAACTTTGTAAAGCCGGAAGTCGAGTTCTTCATCGCCAAATTCGGCGACGACGGACGGCAGGTGAATGGTGCGGCCGTCAGCGATGCGAGTCTCGAGGGGTACCGCGGCGAGTGGCGCAATTTCAACCGCGCGACCGGTCAAGGCTTCGACATATAAACGCAGGAGAGGTTGAATCGATTCCAGCGCCACGCCGGCTTCACCGGCGCGCAACGCCTCGTTGCTGCTGCGTGTTTCGAGCGCATAGTAACTGCGACGCGCGCGCGCATCGGACGAGATCAATCCCGCGCGCGCCCAACTTTCAAACTGTTCGATCGAGACCGTGTGCAACGCCTTCGCACTCGACCGCAGACACGCGAGCGCAGCTTCGGCGTCGGTGCGGGCGACTTCGCGCGTCAAGGTGATTACGCGCTCAGCCAGCGCCGTTGCGCCGAGTTGGGTTCGGGTCACCGCGATGTTTTGAAAGAAGCGAGGGCTGGCTCGCACGAAGGCGACCAATGCCGCGTTGCCGTGCGGTGCGATCGTCCACAGTAATTCGATCCACGATTCAAAACAGTCAGGCAAAGCGCGCAGCAAATCGCCGCCGGCAATCAGAAAGTGAAAGGCGACGGCGCCACCGCGATCCAGAAAATTCGTGGAGCGCTTTATTAATCGCGAGCACTGAGCGGCCGGCAAGCTCGCGAACGAAGCCGGCAACGCGGCCCAGGCGTCTGCGGCAATCCCGCCAGCATGTTCCGCGAATGCTTTGACGAGATCGATTGCTTCAGAAGTTAGATCAGGGTGTTGGGTGTTGGGTGTAGGGTGAAGTGACTTGGCTTGATCCTCGTCGGCAGTTGCTTCACCCCCGCGCATGGACGCAGCGTTAAGTTCATCAGCCCTCTGAAGGTGTGGTTTGCTCTGCGGTGTAGTTGATGGCGGCGTCGGAGAATCGTTCGCGTGTAGGGACTTCGCTTGATCCTCGGCAGCAGTTGCATCACTCCCGCGCATCGACGCAGCGTTAAGTTCATCACCTCTCTGAACTTCCGGGTTGGTTTGCGGTGTAGTCGGTGGCGGCGTTGGAGCAGTCTTCGCGCTGTCTACACCCAACACGCTATCCCCAACACCCTCGCCGCCACGTTGTTGGGTGCTGGGTGTGCGATGTAGCGTTGACCTGTTATTCCTCTCAGTAGTTGCGTTATCTCGTTTGCTTGGCGGTGTAGCTGATGGCGTCGGCGGAGCCTTCGCACTGTCTACACCCAACACCCTTCCCCCTCCCCCCTCACGCAGCGCGGCGACAACGTTCGGCGTCGCATTCAAAAACTCTGCGCTATGTTTTGCCGAGCGTCGCGAGATCGTTGCCGCAACTTCGTAGATGGCTCGCAGCAGTTGAGCATCCGAGACGGCTGCGGCCAACGATGCCGCGTTGCGAAAAGTTTCGGAGGCAGTAGCAGCCGACAAGATCATCTGCCGCGCGCAAACCTGAAACACAAACGGCCGCGCCAGCGACGGCACTCGTTCAAAATCTCCGATGCCGGAAGTGAAGAAGGTGACGCCGGTCTCGACGTCAGTCATCGTCAGACGGCGGCCCAACTCACCCCACGCGCGCAATTCGGCGGGTTCCAATACCGGCGCGGCGTCGGGCACCGCGCGCAAAAACTCAATGCTGGCGCGCAGCGAAACCGCGGCAATGAGCGCACTTGTTTCGAGTGCTGCGCGCGTCTGTTCGAGCGGCAGCGCAGTTATCGCGCTCAGTAATCGCGCCACGGTGCGACGCTCGGTGGGGTTCTTGACCGAACGCAGTCGCTCGCTGATTTCGCTTTCGAATTGATGTTCTGGCGGATCCTCGGAGCCGTTTGAGGTGTCAGGATTCCGATTCATTGCTTCAAATTACGGTGGTAACGATCTCGCGGATACTGCGCTGCAGATCGCGATCGTCAGTAATGGGTGAGCACATGGCCACCTCGGCGGCGCGGGTGGGTGCGATGCCGTTCGAGATCAGTTGGGCTGCGTAAATCAGCAAACGCGTCGACACGCCTTCTTCCAATCCGTGACCGCGCAGGTTGCGGACCTTCTGTCCAATCAAAACGAGATCACGCGCGGTGCCCTCATCGACGCTGCCTTCGCGCGCCACGATCGCCGCTTCCAACTCGGCCGGCGGATAATCGAAATCGATCGCGACGAAGCGCTGACGCGTCGACTGCTTCAGGTCTTTCAGGATCGATTGATACCCCGGGTTGTAAGAAACAACGAGCATGAAATCAGAAGGCGCTTCGAGAATCGTGCCGCGCTTTTCTATCGGCAGACGCCGGCGATGATCGGTGAGCGGGTGAATGATCACAACCGTGTCTTTGCGCGCTTCGACAATTTCGTCGAGATAACAGATCGCGCCGTGACGCACCGCCGAAGTCAGGGGCCCGTCGTGCCAGACAGTCTCTTCGCCTTCGATCAGAAATCGACCGACCAGGTCCGTTGACGAAAGGTCTTCATGGCACGCCACAGTGATGAGCGGTCGCTCCAAACGCCAGGCCATGTGTTCGACGAATCGGGTCTTGCCGCAACCCGTTGGCCCTTTCAGTATCACGGGCAGATGCGCCGCGTGCGCCGCTTCGAACAAGCCGACCTCGTTGTCGACCGGCTGGTAATAAGGCTCTTCAGCGACTCTATATTCTTCGATAGCGCGTTCAGGCATTGAGGATAGTTTCAGGTTTCAAGTCTAAAGTTTCAAGTTGAAATGGTAACACTTAGGGTGTCAGAACCCGGAGCGGTAGCGATTGGATCAAGACGCCTCTCTAAAGGCCAGGGTCACCATGATCCGGTAGCTACTGCTCCCGGTACCGACACCCCGCTGCCGGTTCTGACCTTTCCGAACTTGAAACTTGAAACCTTAAACCTGAAACTAGGATTGCATGAAGATCGCAGTAGCAATGTCCGGCGGCGTCGATTCGTCCGCGGCCGCCGCCATCCTGAAAGAACAAGGCCACGATCTCGTCGGCTTTACGATGCAGTTGTGGAACCAGCGGCGCGGCATCAGTGTGGATGAAAACGGCGAGCCGCTGCCGTCGCGTTGTTGCTCGCTGGACGATGTCTATGATGCGCGGCGCGTCGCTGAG
>DATANL010000047.1:0-4462 GCA_036266295.1 Pyrinomonadaceae bacterium
GTTGGTGATGAAGGTCTGCGGCGATCGGCCGTTGATTGAATTCGTCGGCTCACCCGCAGCGGGTGGCTGGCTGAATTCATATTCGAAGTCCTGTCCGTACTGGAAGCGGAATTCGTTCAGCAGGTGCGTCGTCAGCGTCGAAGCCAGGCGCGTGTTGAAATTTCGGGCGCGGACAAAGTCATCGCCGAAGTTGTCGATCGCGCGCTGATTAATGGCTTGCGTTTGAATACCCGCCGGTGAATCCCAGTGCAGGTCGTTGTAGGTGAAAGTGATGGTGTTGCTGTTATTGATGTGCCAGTCAACTTTCGGCAGGAACAGGCGCTGGTCACCGCGACGCGCTACCTGACCCGAAATGCTGTTCAGGAAGTTAACTGCGGTGTCGACCTGAGCGGTGGTCAAACCCTTACCGGAAGCGGTTGAGCCGGAACGAGCCGTGGTTCCCGAAAACGCGGGACAGGTGGTGTTGTTAACAGTCGTGCCAATTGGCGTCGTCAACAAGCAGCGGTCAACGCGATTGAGTAAATCGAGCGCGGTGAACTGCGAGACACCCGGGAAATTGCGGCGCTGTTCGTCGTAGCTGAAGAAGAAGAACGCTTTGTTCTTGGCAATCGGTCCACCGACGGTGCCGCCGAACTGGTAGCGCACGTCTTCCGGCTTGAAGGCGGTCGGCGTCGAGACGCCGTTAATAGTCTGATTCAGGAAGCTGCGCGGATTGCGGGCGCCCCAGCTGTTGTTGCGATCATACAAAAAGCCCGAACCGTGAAACTCGTTCGTGCCGCTCTTGGTCACGGCGTTGGTAACACCGCCGGCCGAGCGACCGTATTCAGCCGAGTAGCTCGAGGTGTTCACCTGAAACTCTTTGATCGCGGCCTGGCTGATCACGTAACTGATGCGCGTGCGGCCGCGCTCTTCAGCGAAGAACGCCTGGTTGTTGTCGCCACCGTCGATGGTGTTGTTATTCAACAGGCCAGAGATGCCGCGGAAGCTGATCAGACCGAACGTGCCGTCGGGAACTGCGCCCGGAGTCAGGATCGCAAAGTTGGACCAGCGACGACCGTTGATCGGGGATTCGTTAATCGTCGTCTGGTTGACGTTGCTGGAAAAGTCCTGCTGGGTCGTATTGATGACTGGCGCTTCGGCCGTCACCTGAACTGTGTTGGTTGAACCCGCGACCCCCAGAGGTATGTCGAGCGAAGTTTCGCGTCCGACTTCAACGACGACTTTTTCAGCGCTGAAGGGCGCGAAGCCACCACCGTTTACACCCACGGTGTAGGTGCCGGTCTGCAGGTTAGAAACTTTGAACCGGCCTTCGCCGTCAGTCGTTGCCGTATCTTCCTTGCCGGTTTCGTTATTCTTGACGGTGACCGTAGCGCCGGGAACTACAGCCCCTTTCGGGTCGGTGACCGAGCCACCGATCGCTCCCGAAGTAGTTCCCTGCGCCCAGGTCACCGCGCAAAACGCGAAGACGAACACAGGGATAAAACATAATCTTAGAAATTTACTCATAACAGGAGAACTCCTTAGGGAAATCAGTATCGTTGAGACCTTGCAGCGCACGACCCGTCGCGCGCCGATTCTTGTGAAACTACCGAAAACTTTTTGGACTGCTTCTTCCGAAGGATTGACTGCAAAAAAGTGCAGAACGCGGTTTCTATCATGATGGGCGTTAACTGCGCAAGCATAAATCAGGTCTAAATCGTTATTCTGTCTAATGCTTGCGCCGGTTGCATTCGTTGCCAGTGCGTCGGTTCCGAGGCTGAACAAGCGCCGGTTTTCGCAAGAATTGTGCCTCAAAGGACTCCGGCAACGCGATGCCGGAACTCACACAGTTTTAGCTTTTTTAAGACCAGCGTAACCGGCAATGCTCAGGCTGCGCACGAGAATTTGGATATTCTATGAAAATCGCAAGTGCCCACTGCGACACTCATCATTTGATCTTATGATCGCGACCAACAAGGCTGTGGATGTGACGGCAGAATTCTGAGTGAACTTAGACGCGTTCACAGACGATCGCAATGCCCTGGCCGCCACCGATGCACGCGGTCGCGAGACCGTAGCGACCATTGCGCCGCCGCAGCTCGAGCAACATAGTCAACACCAGGCGCGTGCCGGTCGCGGCTAGAGGATGACCCAGCGCGATCGCGCCGCCATTCACATTCGTCCTGGTTCGATCCAATCCAAGTTCCTGCTCGACTGCCAGGTACTGCGCGGCGAAGGCCTCGTTCACTTCTACGAGGTCCATGTCTGAGAGTTTCAGACCGGCTTTCTCGAGTGCTTGCAGCGACGCCGGCACCGGCCCGATTCCCATGTACTCGGGTTCAACTCCGGCATAGGCCCAACTGATAATGCGCCCGAGCGGTTTGAGATTCTTCGCTTTTACAAATTCTTCGTCGGCGATGACGAGCGACGCGGCGCCATCAACAATTCCTGACGCGTTGCCGGCAGTTACGAATCCATCTTTGCTGAATGCCGGTTTAAGTTTAGCCAGGCCTTCGAGTGTGGTTTCCGGCCGCATGTGATCGTCGTGATCGAAAATCGTCGTGCCTTTGCGATTCTTGATTTCGACCGGAGTTATCTCTTCCGCAAAGACCCCCGCGTCGAGCGCCCGCTTGGCCGCCTGTTGTGAGCGCAACGCGTATTCGTCCTGAGCGTCGCGACCGATCTCAAATTTGCGCGCGAGATTCTCAGCTGTACCGGCCATCGGTGTGTTGCAGTAAGTGTCGAGCAGCGCGACCATCAAACTGTCTTCCAATTTCCCCTGGCCCAATCCAAAACCGGTGCGCGCGCCGCGAATGACATGCGGCGCCTGCGACATCGATTCGATTCCGCCGACGAGACAGGTGCGGGCTTCGCCAAGTTGAATCATCTGCGCGCCGGAAACGATCGACTGGATGCCGCTGCCACAGAGACGATTGACCGTAAGTGCCGGCCGATCGAAAGGCACGCCTGCTTTCAAAGCCACGTGGCGTGCGCCGTAAATCGCATCGCCCGACGTTTGTAAGGCGTTGCCGATAATCGTGTGATCGATCTCTTCAGCCGCCACGCCGGTCGTCTCCAGCGCCGCACGCGATGCGATCGCGCCGAGATCGATGGCCGAGATATCTTTCAGTGCGCCGACGTATTCGCCCATCGGCGTGCGTTTACCACCCAAAATGAAAACATCACGAGACATGAATTAAGATGACCTCTCTACAGACAAGAATTCGAGTTGAGCCCGAAACGAAGAAGGCTAGCAGACGGTATACGAGGGGTCAATTTGGAGTGCGCCGGCAGAGTCCCGATTCGTCGGGACGGCGACGGCGCTTTGGATCGGTGAGGATCAGGAAATTGTAATGGGCGGAAATTATCCAAAGCGGCGTCGCCGCTCCGCTCTGCCGCCGCACTCCAAAGTGCCTATCTCAGCGGCTTACGCGGCAACTTCTGATCGCGCATCGCGGCCTGGTAAACGAACGCGGCGGCCACTGCAGCGGACTGTTTCAAGTCTTCGGCGAACACATGATCGTAGACATCCATGTTGGTGTGGGCCGTGCGCGGATTGTTCTCCATGAAATCGCGCAGAAACTGAAAGCCGGGCAGCCCGATCGCATCAAACGAATTGTGATCGGTCGCACCAACACCTTCGATCGTCAGCGTGGTCGCACCCAAATCTTTCAGCGGCGCCAGCCATGATCCAAAGATCGGTCGCGCCGCTTCGTTACCCTGCAAATAGACCCCGCGAATCTTGCCGGTGCCATAGTCGAGATTGAAATACGCCGAGAACTTTTCGTATTCACCGGTGAAGCGTCCGGGCGCGCCAAAATGCGCGGACACGTAAGCGCGAGATCCGTATGCGCCCTGCTCCTCAGCGCTCCACAGCCCGATGCGGATCGTGCGGCGTGGTTTCAATCCGAGCGACTTGATGATTCGCATTGCTTCGAGTGCGACCGCCGCGCCCGCGGCGTTGTCAGTGGCGCCGGTCGCTGTGTGCCATGAGTCGAGACAGCCGCCGAGCATCACCACTTCATCTTTCAGATCGCTGCCGGGAATTTCAGCGATGATGTTTTGGCTCTTCGTATCGTCATCGTGAAAGGTCGCACGAATGTTCACTTCGACTTCGACCCGCAGACCGCGCTCGATGATTCGTATCATTCGATTGTATTGTTCAGCCGCCACCACCACCTGAGGGATTAACTTTGGTTTGCTCACGCTCCAGGGCACCGGGCGCTGATCGGGCGGTGTGTCGAAGGGCGTGGGAATGGTGACGCGTGTGACGTAAACCACTCCGCCGTCGCCCGCTCCGGGCTCGAGCGTCACGGCGGGATCTTCCGCATAGAGCAAACGCCACTTTTGATAATTGAGATCGATCCGCGCCCTTTGTTCGGCATCCATTTGAAAACTCGTTGATTCGCGCGGCGCGGGCCTGGCATTGGCGAGTTTCAATAATTCTTCGTCAGTAAGCCGTTTGGTTTGCGGTACGAACTCG